>CAXEWB010000074.1:0-5101 GCA_963999835.1 uncultured Cellvibrionales bacterium
CCAGTATTTTCAACGCTGTAATGACACTCAACGTCAGTCAGAAAACTATGACCCAGTGGGCCATGAAGTAATGATCGGGAAAATCATCGAGGTTTTTAATTCTGAATTTATTGAGCAAAATCAAGGCCAGGGCAATGCAGATATTTCGCCAATTTTTGTCGTCGGCCTACCCCGTTCTGGCTCTACATTGATTGAGCAGATTCTAGCCAGCCACAGCCAAGTTGAGGGTACTCACGAATTACCTGATCTTGCCCATATGGTGCAGGCATTTAAAAAACGTAACTCTAAAAATATACACTTCCCCGAGAATCTGCGCGAACCCGGACAACAGTCGTGGTCAGAGATGGGCGACGAATTTATTCGGCGCACGCAAAAATACCGCAGTGGAACACCAAGATTTATAGACAAGAATCCTAATAACTTTATCTATACTGGCCTTCTTCATCTAATGCTTCCCAATGCCAAGATCATTAATGCAAGACGCCATCCTCTAGACAGCTGTTTTGGTAGCTATAAACAGCTGTTCGCTAGCGGTCAGCCATTTACTTATGATATCAGTGAGATTGGCGAGTATTATCTGCAATACTGGAAAATAATGGATCACTGGCATGAGGTCTTACCTGGCAAAGTATTAGATGTCGATTACGAGAATGTTGTGGCCGACCTAGATAATCAGGTAAGACGCATTCTCGACTTCTGTGATTTACCCTTTGAGACATCTTGCCTAGCTTTTCATGAAACAGATCGCGCTGTGAAAACCGCCAGCTCAGAACAGGTTCGCCAGCCCATCTATTCCAGTTCGGTCAACCTATGGAAAAACTATGAGTCAGACTTGGATGAACTGATAGAAATTCTAGAACCCCTGTTACTTCAGAGAGCACTTGGAGACCGTCCTGCGTCTTTAAAGGCCTAGTCATTAAGGCTTGAAACCGCCAATCGTTGCCTTATTTTTAAAAAAGATCACTACTCCTGCATAAACCCCAACATAAACACCCTCTTTGGGTAGCCAACAAAATTTGACTGCATGGTCACATAGTTGTAGTTTGCGTATAGGCTAGGATAAAAATAGAAAACTTCTGAAGTAGACTGGCTGTGCATATGCAAAAAACTGTTCTAAAACGTTTTAAACTTATGGGGAGTATTTGAATGAAAAATAAACATCCTACTCTTAAAGTCACACCGCTTGCGGCAGCCGTAACTGCTGCAATATCAGTGGCTCCCGTCGCCTTGTCGCAAGAAGCGGCAGAGTCCGGTGGCTTAGAAGAGATTATCGTAACAGCGCGCAAGCGTAGCGAATCAGTCATGGAGATTCCTGCCAGTATTCAGGCACTATCCGGCGAAACGCTCAAAGATATGGGTGCTACAGGTGTAGCTGATTACACGCGTTTTTTACCCTCGGTATCCGTCAGTGATCAAGGTGCAGGGCAATACGACGTTGTATTCAGAGGCTGTGCAACCAGTTCAGGTGGCTATGTCGGTGAAGCTTCAGCCTCTATGTACCTAGATGAAATTTCGCTCACTACTGCAGGGCAGCAACCGGAAATTGTTCAATATGATATTCAGCGAGTAGAGTCCCTAGAGGGACCTCAGGGTACGCTCTATGGTTCTGATTCTCAGTGCGGCACACTCAAACTTGTCACCAATAAGCCAGAAATGGATGTTACTGAGGTGATAGTTGAAGGTGGTGTGGCCTCTGGCGCAGACAGCGACTCTAGCTACGACGGCTCAGTGGTAATCAATTTACCTCTTGCCGAAAATGTTGCTGGTCGCTTTGTTGCATTTAAATACAAAGACGGTGGCTTTATTGACAACGTCCCTGGACACACAATTGATAATGACACCAAAGCTGTTGCTGCGTGGGGCCGCTCGCCCTCTGGCTGGGGCACGCTAGACAATAGCCAATTTGTCAGCAAAGATGTTAACCATCACGAAGTCGATGGCTACAGAGCCTCTGTAAAATGGGATATTAACGACCAGTGGTCTTCCAATCTGACCTATTTGAAGTACAACAGTGATTCCGGCAGCTATGGCCGAATGGATCCCAACGTAGGTGACCTAGAAAATATTATCTATGGGGATGATTTTTTCCAGAATGATTACGATATCACCGCCTTAACCTTTGAGGGTGACCTAGGCTTTGCTCAGCTAGTATCTGCAACCTCGTACTATAACAGTAAAACAAAAAGTGATCAGGATATCACCAACTATCATAAGTCCTATTCAGCTTATTACTGCTTTGAGTTACCTAAAAACGCCTATTATGGGTATGGTGCTGGTTTGTATTATGAACCTGGTTATGTTTATGAACCCTCTGCTGATACCTTTATTTTTGGAACCGGTAATTACTGTAATGGCGCAACTGTAGAGGGTGACTATCTGGCAGGATTTGCCGAGACCGAACATCATGAGCGCTTTAGCCAAGAGATCCGCCTCAGCGGTGAAACAGATACCTTTGATTGGATTGTCGGTGCTTTCTATGAGGAGAGCAGTTACGGTTGGATAGAGCACTTTGGATACCCATCAGCTAATGAAAATGGCTCGGGCACTCCCGTTGAAAACTATCAACAGTCCATTTCTCTAGCTTACTATGAGTGGGCAACAGGCGAGACTTTCCCAAATGCATCGGAAAGCTGGTATGCAGAGAGTGATAAGGATATTGAGCAAACTGCTGTGTTTGGTGAATTAACCTGGCATATCAATGACCAATTGGATCTAACCTTTGGTGGCCGTTACTTTGATCGCGATAATCAAACCCTCTATTTCGAGGAGCACCCAACAGGAAACCTTGATGCAGATCCAAATTTTGAAGATGGCAAAACTTTGATGCAGGCAAATGATAAGAAATTTGTTCCCAAGGTAAGTGCCAAATATCAATTGGATGACGACAGCAGTATCTATGGCCTTTACAGTGTCGGCTACCGACCTGGCGGTGTGAACCGTCAACGTGGAGAGCCCTTCTTCCCCAAGTTCTATGAAATGGACAAAATGGAAAACTATGAGTTGGGCTACAGAAGTACCCTTGACGATGGTAATGCGGAACTAAAGGTCACTCTGTGGAAGATGGCCTGGGAGGACTATCACTTTGAGCTAACTGATCCCAGTTATGGTGCCTGTGATGATGGCTCTGACTCAATTCCTGGCGTCTGTGGTCAGCCTTGGCAGGTTGCCATCACCAATGCTGGTGATGCAGAAATTGATGGTATCAGCCTATACCTTGACTGGGCTGTAACAGACAATTTTGTGATGGGCTTAAGTGCCGAACACAGGGACGCCAGAACTGAAACTGAAATTGAACTGGATTACGTTGTACCAAGTGGCACAAAACTACCTATGACGGCGGACACCAGTGCCGCTATCTGGGGCACTTACAGTTGGGCAATGCAGGATGGCTTAGACGGCTATGCACGCGTGCAGTGGTCCTATGAAAGTGGGAATAGAACGTCCAAACTAGAACCTGTCCCACTCCAAAACGAAGATGGTAGCTTCAATCCTTACCCTAAATTTACAGAATCTGCCTATAACATTGGCGATTTATTTGTGGGAATGGAAGCGGATGATTGGTGGCTAGAGTTCTTTGTCAAAAATATTACCGATGAAAGGGCAGTCTACAGCCAATACAGTGTTGGCGGCTATACTCAGCAAAATCTGAGTGAGGGCCGTATGCATGTGCAGGGTCTTTATGTGAATCGCCCACGTGAGTTTGGTATGCGATTTGGCAAGACCTTCGGCGGCAATTAAATAGCGCTGATCAAAAAGGCCGGGATTTCCCGGCCTTTTTTTATTTTAAAACTTATTAACAGTTAATAAGGCCAGACCGCTAGCCCATGAATAGCATTGCGAATATCCATCGTCATATTGACCGATGCAACAACTTGCTGACTGTGCAGATCATAGAGTGTGACTGTAGAGGGGGATGAACCTCCGGCAACAAAGCGGTCATCAATCAAACAGAGACCGCGACCAAAGGCCTGACGCGCTATCTTTGAATCATCAATGCCAGCAAACTGGATCTGTGCGGGATCATAGCTACGAATTTTAAAGGCCTGCCCCTCACCCTGTCGCGGCACAACCCGCAGACAGTCACTGGCGGTATCATTAAAGATAATACCATTTTGAAAAGGCCGCGCATTATGCGTTCCAGCAGGCAGGCTACAAAACTCCCTCACTTTGTTTTGATTATCTAAATTCAATATTGCTCGCGTGCGCAAACCACTGAGGTAAACACCGGTATTATCCACATGTACCATATTAATATGCTGCTCATTAATCGCTCTAGGGCCATATTCCCTACGGGGATCGAAGGCAAAACCCGTCCATTCTCCCAGTTGCTTTTGCAGATGGAAGCCCCACACAAACTCCTTTTTATCAAGGTCAAAGGCAAGCACACTATCATGGCCTGTAGAGGTCAAAAATAACATGCGATCCTTTCGACAGATTTCATGGCAATGATTGAGGTAAGGGTTGCGCCATGAGGTTTGAATTTCAAACTGCTGGTTATAACAAAACAACTCATCGGAAGCGGCAATTAAAATATTCTCACCATCAAAGGCAATACCCCGCAGACCACGGTCTGCACCTCGACCCTCGAAGTTGATTGCACTGGTATTCCAGTCAACTCTTTGCTCTGCCTTTTGATTTTCAAAGTCTAGGGTATAAACGCCACCATGACTTTCGCCCTGTTGACTGCCACGCACTACTGAAGTTGCAACAAGGGTTGGAAGTTTTTTAGACATTGACATAAACCCATTTATTATCTGCACCAGAGGTTTCTAGTATAACGCACCAGATGAAATAGAGTTACACTCTAGCGCTTAGAGTCCTAAAAGGCTTGTGTGTGAAATATGAGGTCAGCGGTTGGTTGCGCTATGAGACTTAATAAAATGGTGGGCCGTCCGCGACTCGAACGCGGGACCAATTGGTTAAAAGCCAACTGCTCTACCAACTGAGCTAACGGCCCTAAAGACGGCGCCAATGATACCTCTTCCATTTTAAAAAACAAGAAACATGTTGGGAAAGTCTTTGTTGTATTCAAGAGAAAGTCATATTTGACGATGGATCAAAGGTTTTTAGATAAATCCGTTACGTAATCAATTGGGAGTGA
>CAXEWB010000075.1:0-4003 GCA_963999835.1 uncultured Cellvibrionales bacterium
ATTCCTCGCGGCCGAGCCCTAGGCGTCACACAATATCTTCCCGAAGAAGATAGATACAGCATGAGTCGACGACAGCTTAATAGTCAACTATGTAGTTTGTTTGGTGGCCGCATCGCAGAAGAGTTAGTCGGTGGAGCGGACGCCGTTACAACGGGCGCCTCGAATGATATTGAGCGTGCTACTCAGTTGGCGAGAAATATGGTGACTAAGTGGGGTCTTACAGACAAAATGGGCCCTGTGCTCTATGGTGAGGAAGAATCTCAAGTTCCCGGTGGGGGTAACACTAACTACTCTGAGGATACCTCGCGTGAAATAGATCAGGAAGTGCGAGATATTCTGGACAAGGCATACAGTTTGGCGACAAAGTTACTCGAAGACAACAGAGATATTCTTGAAGCCATGAAAGATGCATTGATGGAATATGAAACCATAGATGCAGACCAAGTTGATGACTTGATGGCACGCCGCAAGGTTCGCCCACCTCATCAATGGGATGATGAAGACAGTTCAGGTGGAAATGCTAGTAGCCAAGCAAAGACTAGTAGCAAGAAGAGCGACAAGAATGACAATATAGGTGATCCTGTAGAAGACATTTAATTGTAAGCACAGAGAAAAACCTCGGAGCTAACGTGGCACCGAGGTTTTTTTGTTTAATTATGAAACATATAAATACTTATCATCGCCAACTTAACTGCGCTGGAAAAATCCTTGACCTTTCTTCGCCTGCAGTAATGGGCATCCTAAACCTGACCCCAGATTCCTTTTCCGATGGCGGACAGTTGTACTCCAGCGATCAACTGAACGATTCTAAAATTTTAGCCAAGGTAGAAAAAATGTTGGCCGATGGCGCCGATATGATTGATTTAGGTGGCGAGTCTACCCGCCCTGGTGCTGATCCAGTCTCGGTTCAGGAAGAGCTTGATCGAGTTATCCCAGTCCTAGAGTTACTCTGTAATAGGTTTGATACGTTTTTTTCTGTCGATACGAGCACCCATCAGGTTATGACTGAGGCGGCTAGGGTAGGTGCTCATCTGATTAATGATGTACGTGCTCTTGGCAGAGACGGTGCGCTCGAAGCAGCTGCGCAAACTGGATTACCGATCTGTCTTATGCATATGCAGAACGACCCAAAATCTATGCAAGCAAATCCTCAATACAGCGATGTAGTCAATGAAGTTATTGGATTTCTAAAGCAACGCAAGCAACAATGCATTCGTGCAGGTATTCAAGAGGAGCAACTGCTACTGGATCCGGGGTTTGGTTTTGGTAAAACACTGACGCATAATTTAGCACTTTTTGATGCACTAGATTTGCTTGCCCAACAGGGGCACCCCCTGTTGGTTGGCGTATCGCGTAAATCTATGATTGGCCAATTATTGGATTCGGATGTTAATGACAGATTGATCGGAAGTGTTACTATGGCAGTTTTAGCGGCCCAGAGAGTCCAAGCAATAGGCGGCTCTGTGATACTTCGGGTTCATGATGTCAAAGAGACAGTGCAGGCTCTAACGATTTTGCGCAGAGTAAAAAAAATCTAAAGGAAATAGGTAAACAATGAAACGAAAATATTTTGGTACTGACGGAATTCGAGGTAGGGTCGGGGAGCATCCCATCACAGCTGATTTTGTACTCAAGCTCGGTTGGGCTGCGGGTAAAGTCTTGACCCAGCATGCTAAAGGCGAGAAAAACCGAGTGCTTATAGGTAAGGATACACGCGTTTCTGGTTACATGTTTGAGTCAGCGCTGGAGGCTGGATTAATTGCAGCGGGCGTAGATGTGGACTTATTGGGTCCGATGCCAACGCCAGCTATCGCATACCTAACCCGAACCTTCCGAGCAGCAGCTGGTATTGTTATCAGTGCGTCCCACAATCCGGTTGCAGATAATGGTATTAAGTTTTTTTCTGCCGATGGTTTTAAGCTTCCCGATGCGGTGGAGCTAGAGATAGAGGCCCTGCTCGATAAGCCCCTTATCACTGAAGCGGCAGATGATTTGGGTAAGGCACGCAGAATCAATGATGCCACAGGCCGTTATATTGAGTTTTGTAAAGGCACTCTGCCTCAGGGCTTCACTATGAACGGCTGGAGACTTGTCTTGGACTGTGCAAACGGTGCGACCTACAACGCTGCACCTGCGGTGTTTAAAGAATTAGGTGCTACGGTCATTACCATAGGAAACAAGCCAGATGGTTTCAATATTAATCATGAGTGTGGATCGACCCACATGCAAACACTGCAAGAAAAGGTGATTGAAGAACAGGCGCACTTTGGGATTGCATTAGATGGTGATGGTGATCGAGTTTTATTTGTTGACGGCGCCGGACAAATTGTTGATGGCGACGAGCTACTCTTTATTATTGCTCAGTATCGCCATCATATGGGAATCTGCGAAGGTGTTGTGGGCACACAAATGAGTAACTTGGGTATGGAATTGGCCTTAAATGAACTAGACATTCCGTTTAAGCGCAGCAAGGTGGGTGATCGCTATGTGGTTGAAGCCCTTAAATCTGCAGGCTGGAATCTGGGAGGCGAGGGTTCAGGGCATATTTTATGTGGTAATTTTAATACTACTGGAGACGGTATTGTATCCGCCCTGCAGGTGATATTGGCTATGTCAGAGAGCGGAAAATCTCTCGCTGAGTTGAAGCAGGGGATGAGTAAATTTCCACAATTAATGATTAATGTCCGATTACCTAAAAAAGTAGATATTGACTCCAACAAGGCTATATCCAAAGCAGTAAAAGATGCCGAGAGGCGACTGGATGGTCGCGGTCGTGTCCTGTTGCGACCTTCTGGAACAGAGCCTGTAATTCGGGTTATGGTCGAGGGCGAAGACTCGCAATTGGTACATAAGTTGGCCACCGATATAGCAGCAGTAGTAGAGCAGCAAGTTAATCAATAGATATGACCCCCAGAGGCCTCATTCTAGTTGTATCTTGCCAATGAGTCGGGTAGCATTCGCATCCCTTTGGCAATCCTCTTGCAGAGAAGAGTGACAGATGGCAAAAACGCTACTTGCCGGCAATTGGAAAATGCATGGAACGGTTAAAACTACTACCGAATTGGCTGGTCAAATTGCCGATGGTCTAAGCACCTTGCTGCCCGTTCCAGAGATTGTTTTATTTCCATCTCTGGTCCACCTGCCCTCAGTGATATCAGAGTTGCAGGGCAACAATGGTATTGCGGTTGGAGCTCAGAATTGTAGTCAGCATCAGAATGGACCTTTCACCGGAGAGGTTTCAGGGCAGATGTTAGTAGATATGGGGTGTCGCTACGTTCTGGTTGGACATTCCGAGCGTCGCACCCTGTTTGCCGAGACAGATGAATTAGTGGCAGAAAAGTTTGTCGCTGCCCAAAGTGTAGGTTTGACACCCATACTCTGTGTGGGTGAAACACTGTCAGAGCGCCAACAGGGACGAACACTTGATGTGGTCAAGCGACAGATCAAGGCAGTGATTGATCTAGTTGGTTTAGATAATATTTGTAGAGCAGTATTAGCCTACGAGCCAGTATGGGCTATTGGAACTGGCGAGACGGCAACGCCACAGCAAGCCCAGGAGGTACATGCTGATATTCGTGCTCAGCTTGGGGATCAGGGAATGTCGACACCGCTGCTGTATGGTGGCAGTGTTAATGATAAGAATGCCTCAGCGTTATTTGCTGAACCAGATATTGATGGAGGTCTGGTAGGTGGGGCCTCGTTAGAGGCAAAACAGTTTTTAGAAATTGCACAACAATTGATAGAGCAAACGTAATGGAACAGTTTATTTTAGTTTTTCACTTCATAATTGCAGTAGCCCTTATCGGGCTGATCTTATTGCAACAGGGCAAGGGTGCAGAGGCAGGCGCCTCCTTTGGAGCAGGGGCCTCCCAGACCGTGTTTGGAAGCGCCGGAGGTTGGAACTTCTTTAGTAAGATGACTGCTATGTTGGCCACAGTTTTTTTTGTCACCAGCCTCAGTCTTGCGATAGTAGCTAAAAATCGCACTGTGATAGATGATGATC
>CAXEWB010000076.1:0-7562 GCA_963999835.1 uncultured Cellvibrionales bacterium
CCATTAATAGCACGGTGATCAATTTAACTGAATTCATTTCTAGACCTATAAGTTGTTGTTTAGGAATCTCATCATGCCGTCAGCGGCAGCAATGGCTTTAGAATTGACCTCATACGCGCGCTGGGTCTCAATCATATTGACCATTTCTTCTACAACATTGACATTGGAGGCTTCTAATGAGCCCTGCATTAACATGCCGGCACCGTCTTCGCCAGGGATACCTACAATGGCATCACCGCTGGCATTAGTAATCTGCAATAGGTTACGCCCTATAGGTTGTAGTCCTGCAGTGTTAACAAAGCGCGATAACTGAATCTGTCCTACCTGAGCAGCACCGCCACCATTGGCGAGCTCAGCTGTCACTGTGCCGTCTCGGCCTATGGTGATAGCCGCGGTATTTTGTGGAATATTAATCGCAGGAATAATTGGCTCGCCACCCACTGTGACCAACTGCCCTTCTACCGACAGTTTGAAAGAACCATCTCTGGTGTAGGCAATGGTTCCATCAGCCTGCTGGACGGCAAAAAACCCCTCTCCTGTCACCGCTATATCCAGTGCATTTTCAGTGGTGATAATGTTGCCCTGACCATGATTTTTCTCCGTGGCCAAGACTCTTGTACCCGTGCCTAGCAGAAGACCGGTTGGGGTCTCATTTTGCGCGTCAGCCTGACCGCCTGCGGGCATCACGTTTTGGTAAAGAAGATCTTCAAACACAGCTCGATCTTTCTTAAAACCAATCGTATTCACGTTGGCTAGGTTATTTGAAATAACCTGCATGCGCGTCTGTTGCGCAGTCAATCCGGTTTTTGCGATCCAAAGTGAAGCATCCATTGTTAATTCCTCAATATTGTTCTATCTGTAAAGAGTTTCTAGGGTAATCTCATCATAGTCGAGCCCGTTTCATCGATGGACTCTGACTCCTTGATCACTTTGATCTGTGCTTCAAAGGATCGGCTAAAGTCCATCATTCTGACCATGGCATTGACTGGATTGACATTACTGCCTTCCAAAGCACCGCTCTGCAGCGATGCTACTCGAGGTCCAGAGGGAAAATCTGTGCCCCTGTAGAGTTCGTTTATGGGCTCAAAAAGCCCGTCTTCGCGGCGTGTCAGTGGCATTTCACTGGCATCTCGCAACATCAATTGACCAATTTCAATAGGCGCATTTTCAGGATTGGCCGGTGATGAGGCATACACGGTTCCATCTGCTGAGAAAGACACTAGTTGACCAGCGGGGACGCTGATAGGGCCTGCTTCGCCAAGCACTAATTGGCCAGCAGAATTTTCGATTACACCAGAGGCGGTAACTCTGAGATCACCGCGTCGCGTAAAAGCGATGTCACCATCTTCTGCTTGCATGCCCAGTACAGTTTTATCATTAAGGGCAACATCCATTTGATTGCCTGTGGTGGTTACCGTACCCGGATCAAGCCTGATGACATCACCCTTCATCAGCAGGGGTTGGTATAAGGTCTCGTAACCGTCCCCCTCAACCTTGGCAGTCTGGGAGGCCAATTCGTAACTCTCCTTAAAACCAACCGTTGACACATTGGCCAATGAGTGGGTCAGTTGTGCCCTAATCTCTGACTGGCTGACCACGGCGGATAACGATGTGTAAGCTAATCTGTCCATTTAAACTCCCAGTAATTTAGGCCGTTGGTACAGCTTATCCGCGGATATTAATGATAGTTTGGGTCAACGATGAACTTGTCTCAATCGCTTTTGCGTTTGCTTGGAAGTTCCGTTGTGCCGTAATCAAGTCCACCAGTTCAGCCGTCAAATCCACATTTGAACGCTCACGCGCACCGGCTCGAATGGTTCCGAATCCGGCAGCACCCGGCTCACCTAAGGTGGCATCACCCGACCCTGAAGTAGCTGAGTAACTGGTATCACCTACCTGACGCAGATCTTTTGGCGTTGCAAAGTTAGCAATAATGATCTTACCCAATGATTTCTGTGAGCCATTGGAATAACTGGCAACCACCAGACCATCGTCGCCGATATTCACACCAACCAGGTCACCCTCCGGTGCACCATTTTGAGATTGGCTCAATACGGCGAAGGGGCTGTTAAACTGAGTACTGTTGTTGTAGGCCAGTTGAATAGCGCCACCGGTAATGTTGTCACTTTCGAGTTTCGCACCACCGATTGGGGAAACCAACGTACCACTGGTATCAAAGGTAAGTTCACCTTTGTCTAGGAAAATAGGCGTCCAGTAAGGGATATCTTCATCATCGAAATCTGCCTTGTCTGTGGTTTCTGACCAGTTGCCATCATTGTCTTGGGTTACATAAACCTCGCTGGTTCCTGAGTAATCTGGCACCAACTCGATGTATGTTGAAGTCTTACCAAATCCAGCATCGATATTTTCCAGACCCCAGTCAGAGTGACCTGCAACCTGAATAAAGGAGGTATCAGAGGCTGTAGCACCAGTGATAACAATCGCTTCAGAGGCTTCATCAAAGCCAACTTTAACCCCTGACACGGTGCGTCCAAGGGCATCGGCCATCAGGTTAATTTTGTCCTGTAAATGCTCGGTAAATGTACCAATTGAATACTGGCCCAGTTCCAACTTAATTTGTGCAGAAATACCATCGACAATCACTGTCACATTCTGGTTGTCCGAATTCACCTGGAACGATTTCCTGGGATCAACACCCATTTGGTTGCCGCGCACTGTGGCTGGCTCAGAACGCTGACCACGTACCGCTGGCAAATTGTTAATCTGCGAGGTTTCAGCCTGCACCGTGTAGCCATTTGCATCAACGCCTAACAGGTCTTGGGCCATAGTAGAGACACTGGAGATAGACAGGCTTGACTCATCACCTGTGGTACCAGAGGCAATAATAAATTTACCCTCAGTGTACGTCACAGAAATACCATAGCGCTGGTTATTAGCGGGGGTATTGATGTCACCATTGGCTAAGACATTGCCTAAAAGGGTATCTGAGTAATCAGTATCAAGTGGTGGAAGAAGTGTACCTAGGGATCCCGCTGTTTGCGGTCCAACACCAAATACATCATTAGTCGCTGTACCAGCGACTCCAGAACTAAGAAAGAGAGAATCCGTACTACCTTGGTTTTGCATAAATCGGAAACCCTGACTGGCAGCGTCATAGGACACAGAAATATCATCAAAACCTGTTTCAGCTTGCAGGCCCGCATTGATTGCATAGGCCAGAGGCTCTGCTGCAACCTGGTTACCATTGGTATAAACCGCACTGTGCGCTGTCAGTAAAGTTGGAATATCCAGTGTTGCTGAGGTCTCGTTGCCATTGCTATCAACCCTTGTAATTAACAGGGGATGGGATGTAGCGTTGGTAAAATCAAAGTTTTTCCCATCACCAAAACGTTCATTGATGATATTGGTCAATTCAAAGGCTATTTCCGATCCAGATAATTTGGTTGTCTGTCCCGCAAGATGTTCAAGACCAATTGAAATCGCAGGTGAGTCATCAATACTCAAACTAAACAGGTTAGCCAAATCATTACGTGTCATTGCTGCATCGGTAAAATCAACACCATCACTGTTATTTGTCAGGTTGAGATCGTCGATATACTCTGAGTTTGCATCCACCGAAAAGGACACACTGGCCGGACGGGATTCGGTCGGAGTAGAGAGGTTATCGTAGGAATACTTTTTATATAGCGTACCCAGCGTAACCAGGTATTTTTCACTTTCGGCGCTGGTTTTCTGCAACTCCAACAGTTCCGATTCAGTTTTAACCTCACCGTATTTGTTAACGAAATACTTGTCCCCGGCACTGTCTGAAGCTTGAATTAGCGCTGAGTCAACTGACTGGTCGTCAATGTAAACATGGGTTTGCCATTTATTAAAGGGTACATCTGCCGTAGCTTCTGCAGTTTTTACATAATAAATAGTCGCCAAGTGACTCGATCCTGATGTGCCGTATACTGTCAAAGATGTCGTCTTGTGATAAGTCTCAGGTTTAGCTGGGTTAAATGTTTCAGAGATTGGCACTGCATCTGAGGGCAGGTTTAAGCCCAATTCAACTTCTGTTGTGGGTAGAAATTCAGAAACCGTAGATCTGGGAATTGTCAGAGCGCTCAAAGGCTCACCGAAGTCCGCTTTGTTAGTCGAGTCAACGGGTAGTGCTTGTAACGCCTGTCCAGCACTGTTCACCATCTGATTTTGCTCATTGAGCATAAAGGCACCATTTCGGGTGTAGATTTTGGTGCCATCGGGCGATTCTAGTGGGAAAAAACCGTCACCCGTAATCGCCAAATCCAGCGAGTTTGCTGAAAATTCAATGTTACCCTGACTGAATTCCTGACTTACCTCTTTCAGCGAAACACCACGACCAATAACACTGGATGCTTTTTGAAGTGGTGAGGTAGCAAAAATATCACCGAAGTCAGCATCGGATCGTTTGAATCCAGAGGTACCGGAGTTAGCGATATTGTTCGAGGTAACTGACAGCTCTGTAGTGGCTGCGTTAAGTCCTGTTAGTGAGGTGTAAAATGACATGTTGTAATCTCCTAAAACACTCTATTGTTTTATGTTTTAAATTTATTTGGGCAATTAGCCGCCAATTTGTTTAACTTCAGCGAGGGTAATGTATTCGCCGCTATCTACTTCTAAAGAAATCTCCTGAGTCTCGGGATCCCAACTAACCGTTCTGACCCGATTCATAGTTGTTACTGCGGCTGGCTCTAACTTGCCTGAGCGTACAATGCTGGCCGTCATAACATAGTTTCCAAGGGCAACAGGCTGGCCTTCTTCATTGGTTCCACGCCAGCTGAACTCATACTCACCAGGCATCTGTGCGCCACCAGTTTCGCGGTAAACCAACTCACCACTGTTGAGATCATGGACACTTAAAATAATTGACTGTGCGCCCTGAGGTAGATCAACAGAAGCTGTCGAAGTCATACCATTGCCACCCACAAATCGACCGCCCTCAATTGCTACAGATTTACCCACTAGGTTTGCACCGGTTAGCATTTGATCTTGACGCATGCCAGATACCATTTGCTCCAGGGAAGTCTGCATGCCTTTGATACCCTCGACTGAGGAGAATTGGGCTAGCTGTGCAACAAAGGCCTCATTATCCATTGGATCCAAGGGATTTTGGTTGGTTAACTGGGTAGTCAGTAGTTTGAGAAATGCATCTCTACCCAGCGCGTCCTCTTCGGTCAGCGCCTGCATCTGTTGCTCTTCGTACTGATCCGTCGTTAAATAGGATGTATTAACTATATTGGCTACCATCTCAATTCCTCATTACGCTTTGGTAATATCTAAGGTGCGCATCATTAGGCTACGTGCCGTATTGATCACCTCGACATTATTTTTATAACTTCGTGCTGCGCCCATCATCTCTACCATTTCGGTGACTTCGTTGACATTTGACAGGTACACATAGCCCTCCTCATCAGCCATTGGGCTGCCGGGGTTATGCACTCTCTCGTTAGGGGTCTGATCATTGACTATCTCAGCTACTTTCACGCCACCCACATACTCAGCGCCCTGATGGGTCATTTCCTTAGTAAGCAGCGCTTCAAAGACGGGTCTTTTACCTTTGTAAGCTTGCTCTGCTGTGGGAGCCTCGGTGGATGCATTTGCCAAATTTGAGGCCGTTGCATTGAGACGAACCATCTGTGCATTAAGTGCCGTACCCGCAATTCCAAAAATGTTGTTAAAAGACATAGCTTGATGCTCTCCAAATAGGATTAATCACCCCTAAGGGCTTTTCTAATTCCACTTATATTGCCCTCGAGAAATCTCAGAGTAGCTTGATACTGGGCTGCTGCTTTACCGTACTTAGCCTGCTCAACATTGAGCTCCACCGTATTGCCATCCATAGAGTTGCTAAATGGCACCGTGTAGACATGGAAGTTTGCGCTGCCCGGTGCGGACTCAGCGATATGTTGACTATGTGTGGTGTTCAATCTCTGGGAGGAATGGGCCTCACTCAGAGCACGTTTAAAGTCAATATCCTGCGCCTTAAAATGTGGCGTATCAGAATTCGCAATGTTTTTGGCAATCACTTCTAGGCGCTGGCTACGAAAGTTCAGAGCCTTTTCATGGATACCAAATGCTGAATCAAATATTTTCATTTTATTGCCATTAAAGTTTTCTAACGTTGTGTCGATTATTTCTACGGGCAACCAACTTTTTTGCCCTTTTACCCCTACACAGCAAAAACGATGCCAAAGTTCAAATTTTGGCTACGAAAAATAATAAAAATAGTTATATTTCAATAGCTTAAAATTATCTAATAAAGAGGCAATCTATCTGTTTGCCACTTTTGTGGCAGGGATTTGCCGGTATTTTTTGCCGCTATCCCCTCCCTTGCCGGTTTGTTAAAGTGATTGTCCTCCCCATCTGCTTGGACCAGGTCAAACCCGAACAGATAAATTTTAATGTGCCCAGATACAACTACAGACGTACTCAGTTGCTGTGTCGAGATTGAGAGTGACGTTGATAGATACTGGATCTGTCCTGTGAGCGCTGAGCTTACCTCTGTTGCGCCTAGTGATTAGGTAGCCCATACTTTGCACTATGAAAAAGTTAATCTTTGCTGCTCTGATCGTTCTGCTGTCTAGCACTGCTATTGCTCAAAATAGCACTGCCGCAGATGCTAACAAGCAACAACTCATTCAACATATACAAACCTGGGTTTCAGAGCGTGAGGGCGTGGGTGCCCGGCAGGTGCAGGTGGCCGCTATGGATCGTCGACTGAGAGTGCCTAACTGTAAAAAACCGTTTACTGTTGAATACCCCTATGCCAGCAGCAAAAATACTGTGCAGGTCACCTGCCCCGATCTATCATGGAAGGTATTTGTCAGCATCAAAATCAATCAACCACAGACTGTGTTGGTCTACACCAAAGATATTAATACCAATGAACTGTTGCACGCCGATGATGTGAAATTGATGGCTATCATGACATCTGACAGAGGGCTAGTCACAGACAGTGCATCACTGCTCAAGGAGGATGATCAATACAGTCTTGCGACCTCCGTTAGAGAGGGTGACTTGGTAAGAGAAACTCATCTTGTAAAAACTGTCACCGTCTACTACCTGAAAAGAGACATACTCAGGGGCGAGTCCATAAATATCGCAGATATAACAGTATCTAACGTTGCTGCTACGGCTAGCCAGCCCAACCAACGCTTCCCTCTAAGTCTGCTCAAGCACGCCAAAGTACTGCGAGACCTGTCTAAGGGCAACATCCTGTCACGACGTGACTTTAGTGTTCGTCAGCAAGTTTTGATGACCACCTCCGTTATATCAAGAGGGCAAAAAGTAAGCTCTGCGAATGCCGAAATGGACAATTACTACGGAGACCTGCCCAGTGATGCCGTATTGGCGCTAAAAGATATCGCTCATATGGAGGCCATACGCAATCTCAAGGCTAATCAACTAATTCGATTGTCTGACCTAAAGGCCTCTGCAATGTTTGACAAGGGTGACAGCGTACAGCTGACTATTAGCCGAGGAGCGTTGAAAGTAACAGTTGATATGTTGGCACTTGAGTCTGGACGTCTGGATCAACAAGTGGACTTGCTGAACCCTGAATCAAATGAAACAGTGCGCGC
>CAXEWB010000077.1:0-4172 GCA_963999835.1 uncultured Cellvibrionales bacterium
TCATCCTGTTGCCTATTAGTTCTCAAATACTATTTACAAATTTGCAGTATCCGCAAGATCACCCTTAGTCTCCAGCCAAGCACGTCTGTCTGGCGCACGCTTTTTCGCCAAGAGCATATCCAAAATACTGTTGGTATCATCACCAGGCTTTAGGGTTAATTGAACCAAACGTCTGGTATCTGGGTCCATGGTTGTCTCACGCAATTGCAGAGGATTCATTTCCCCCAGTCCTTTAAAGCGCTGCACATTAACTTTTCCATGCTTACCTTCGGCTTCAATACGATCCAGTACGCCCTGCTTCTCTGCCTCATCTAAGGCATAGTAAACCTCTTTGCCTACATCAATTCTAAACAGCGGTGGCATGGCCACATACACATGACCTGCACTGACAAGGGGTCGGAAGTGGCGTACAAATAACGCACACAGCAAAGTAGCAATATGTAGGCCATCGGAATCGGCATCGGCGAGAATGCACACCTTGTGGTAACGCAGTGTGTCAGCAGATTCTAAGCCCGGATCTACGCCCAACGCCACCGAGATATCATGTACCTCTTGGGAGCTCAAAATCTCCTGAGAATCGACCTCCCAAGTGTTAAGTATCTTACCGCGCAGAGGCATAATGGCTTGATTTTCGCGGTTGCGCGCCTGCTTGGCGGAACCGCCTGCTGAATCCCCCTCTACCAAAAATAGCTCGCATAGTTCCGCTTCATCACTTGAGCAATCAGCGAGCTTGCCGGGCAGAGCAGGACCCTGAGTAACCTTTTTGCGTACCACTTTTTTACTGGCGCGCATACGCCGCTGAGCGCTTAAAATGCACAGCTCAGCAAGCTTTTCGGCCTCCTCAGTATGCTGATTAAGCCACAGACTGAAGGCATCTTTAACAACGCCGGAGACAAAGGCCGCCACCTCCCGCGAGGATAGTCGATCTTTTGTCTGCCCGGAAAACTGCGGGTCCAACAACTTTGATGAAAGTACAAAACTACAGCGGTCCCAGATATCATCTGGCGTAAGCTTTACACCGCGCGGCAGTAAATTACGAAATTCACAAAACTCTCGCATCGCGTCCAACAGGCCTGAACGCAGGCCATTGACATGGGTGCCTCCCTGGGGCGTGGGGATCAGGTTTACATAACTTTCCTGAATCAGTTCACCGCCTTCAGGAAGCCACTGCACCGCCCAGTCCACCGCTTCATTTTCCGAAGTAAAATTGCCTACAAAAGGACTGGCTGGCAAGAGCTCCCAACCCTGCAGTGAGTTGAGTAGGTAATCACGCAGTCCATCCTCGTAGTACCATTCTTCACTTTCATTGGTATTTTCGTCATAGAAACTGATGGTCAGTCCGCTGCATAGCACTGCTTTAGCCCGCAACACATGACGAAGTCTTGTCACGCTAAATTTCACTGAATCAAAGTAACTGGAATCTGGCCAAAATCGCAGAATAGTCCCTGTATTACGTTGACCACAGGTGTCGATTACCTGCAGATCAGAGGTCTTGTCGCCGTTGGCAAAATTGATTTGGTGCACCTTACCCTCGCGCTTGACGATAACATCCAACCGTGTGGAGAGTGCATTGACCACTGAGACACCAACACCGTGTAAGCCACCAGAAAATTGATAGTTCTTATTAGAGAACTTTCCGCCGGCATGCAGTGTCGTCAGAATCACCTCAACCCCCGGCAAACCCTGCTCGGGATGAATATCCACCGGCATGCCACGTCCGTCATCACAGACTGACAGGGAGCCATCTTTGTGTAGGGTTACATCAACACGTCTGGCATGTCCTGCCAGAGCCTCATCAACGCTGTTGTCTATGACCTCCTGTGCCAGATGGTTAGGGCGACTGGTATCTGTATACATACCGGGTCGTTTCTTAACAGGATCAAGCCCGGTTAATACTTCAATATCTTGTGCGTTGTAGTCACTCATCAATTGTCGCCATTTTTGCTTAGATAACGCTGTTTACTCATTCACTAAAAATTGGTGGATACTGGGTAAATGTTTTTCATAATTGACAAAACTGTGGTCACCCCCCTGTTCCAAGATTATCTCACAGCCCTGATAGTGATGCTGTGCATCGCGATAGTCCAACACCTCATCACCGGTTTGCAAGAGCAATTTATAGTTTTTTTTAAACTGTATCTGTGAACAGTTCAACTCACTGTACTCATCGATATGCTGAGGCTCAAATACCCAGTGCTCTCCGGTTATGTAGTTTTGATTCTCGCCGACCCAATTACTTAATCCACGGCTCGGGTTAACGGCAGGATTTATCAATACTGCACGCAAATTGTATTGCTCGCTCAGGCAGGTGGCAAAAAATCCGCCCATTGAACTTCCTATTAAATAAACCCGTCTTGGCAAGGCTTCCTCGATAATTTTTTTAAGCTTATCAATGGCCGCAGAGGCATAGGGTGGCAACTTGGGGCAATAAAACATTACTTGCGGTGCGTACTCGCGGAACCAACTTTGGGTTTGAATAGCCTTTTTTGACTGCGGGGAGCTATTGAAACCGTGCAGATAAAGTAGCAGTGACATAAATAGCTAACCAAATTAAGTACCGTTATTATAATCAATTAAAGACTCTAATCTTTAACTGTGAGAAAAATTAATTGGCAATTGCCTGCGACTTAATCTAACTCACAGAAAACGCTTCTCAATAAACTGTACTGCAGTGTCCAGTTGACCATCAGGGTATAAATCAACGTAGCGGTAACCCGGTGTTTGATCAGACAGTTCAAAATCCTCGCTGCCAGGCTTAAATTGCACACAGGTGGAAGGGGTGGCATAGACATCTATTCCATCCCAATCAGCTTGGTACTCTTGGTGGACGTGCCCAAATACCAGCGCTTTGACATTGCCGTGATTACACAGTACTTGATGCAAACGATGGTGGTTACCTATACGGTGTTCATCTAACCAAGGGCAATCTATTGAGACTGGACTATGATGCATAGCCACTAGCACGTATTTATTGGCAAGCTGCTGAAGACCCGCTTCAAGCAAGCGCAATTGCTGTTGCGACACTAAGCCCTCAGTTTTGCCCGGTATGCTGCTGTCTAGGGTTAAAATTCCCCAATGTTCGTGCTCATAGACTGAAATGACTGGGTAGTGGACAAGGCTTTTTTGCATAGCACTAAAATCGTCATGATTGCCAGGCAACCACATAACACGACGATTTTGCTCACTGAGGAGTTGATCGAGTAATCGGTAGGCCTCAGGTTGACAGTCACTGGCGAGGTCACCGGTTAGCAAGAGTAAGTCATTGCCGCGCCCAATCTGATCTACATGCTCTAGCACAGCTTGCAGAGTGGCCATCGTAGATACACCTCGTAACCTGTAATTTGGATTGTCTCCGAGGTGAAGATCGGTGAGTTGCGTCAGTCTTAGAATAGCCACTAAATTACTTACTCTGAGCTTCCAATAAGTTGCGCTTTAACCTTTGACATAAAAGCTCACTAAGAAATATATTCCATTGCCATTTTTCGTCACGAGACTGCAGGCCCTTTTGCTCAACAAGCGCCCAGGGAATGGTTCTATCTGAACACCACTCTATCACCTCAGCCATTTTAGCATCGTGGTAGGCCCTGACCTTTAGATCAATTTCCGGCACCCATTGGGGCGCTACATTTTCTATGGCCACAGAAAAAGTAGTGGTAAATTTTGTCACTTCAATCACAGTAAAATTTACTGCTCTACACTTGGGGTTGCGTACACTGACCCTACTGCCCAAACTATTTTTATCAGCAAACAGCGATATTAGGCGAACATAGTTACGCTCACATTCCCGATGCAGGGATGCTAAATTTAATTGCGCTGTTCTTTGGTCTAACAACTTTTATTCTCCTGTTTGAGATTGGCCTTGCAAGCGTTGGTAGTTTAATTGCAACCACAGCAATGCCACTGTGGCGGCGGCGCTATTGAGTGCACCTTCCTGATGAGCCTGAATAACGTCATCGTACTGCCAAACCCTAAAAAGTATATCCTCAGCCTCGCTTGCCATACCAAATCTTCCACCTTTGCCGCGAAGATTACAGAGGCCACAGAAGACATACATCTTTTCGTCTGTACCCCCGGCACTTACTAGATAGTCGCAGATGGGGAGCAATTTTTCCACTTCTATTCCCGCTTCCTCGTGCAATTCTCTGACCGCGACCTGTTCTGGTGTCTCACCA
>CAXEWB010000078.1:0-1930 GCA_963999835.1 uncultured Cellvibrionales bacterium
CGAGTCAATGGTGGATTACTAATCCAAGATCGTGACAATGGTATGGTAACCGAGAAGGATCTAAATGTAGTAACCACGCGTGTGCCTACAGAATCAGAAATGGCAGATATGCTATTTGCATGGAAAGTGGCCAAGATGGTCAAATCAAATGCCATTGTCTACGCAAAAAATAACCAAACTGTGGGTGTGGGTGCGGGACAAATGAGCCGCATCAATAGTGCACGCATCGCGGCAATTAAAGCAGAGCATGCAGGCTTGGAAGTCAAGGGAGCCGTTATGGCCTCTGATGCGTTTTTTCCATTCCGCGATGGTATAGATAATGCTAGTCGGTCTGGAATAAGTTGTATCATTCAGCCCGGCGGATCAATGCGCGACAATGAAGTGATAGCAGCTGCCAATGAGCACAATATGGCCATGGTATTTACTGGGATGCGCCACTTTCGTCACTAGAGGTTTGTTTAAACGCTGCCAATGCCCTCTCCCGTGATTGCTTGATATCAATAATAGGATGAGGATAGTCAGCGCCTAACTTGACTCCCGCCGCATCGAGTACCTCTTGCGTCGCCAACCAAGGTTCATGAATATACTTGCTCGGCAGGGTAGACAGCTCTGGTACATAGCGGCGGATATAATCTCCTTCGGGATCAAACTTTTTACTTTGAGTAACCGGATTAAAAATCCGAAAGAAGGGGGCTGCGTCAGCACCACATCCGGCAATCCACTGCCAACTGGCACTGTTACTCGCTAGATCTGCGTCTACAAGGCAGTCCCAAAACCACTGATGCCCATGCTGCCAGTGAATCAATAAATTTTTAACTAGAAATGAACCAACCACCATGCGTACCCTGTTGTGCATATATCCGGTGTTGTAAAGCTCTCGCATACCCGCATCCACAAGGGGGTAACCGGTTTGCCCCTGTTGCCAAGCAGATAAATGGTCTTTGGCGTCCGAAAGCCAGGGGAAACTGTCAAATTTATTCTGCAAATTATGACTAGGCAACTGTGGAAAGTGATAGAGCAGATAATAGGAGAATTCTCGCCATCCAAGTTCAGATAGAAAAGTGTCTATATTATCCTGATCAGCATATAGCAACCCCTCATTGCGTGCCCGATGCCAAACAGTATTTACAGAGATAAGACCAAAGTGAAGGTAAGGAGATAGCTCAGAAACATTAGCTTGGCTGGGGTAATTCCTGCCTTCACGATAGTTCCCTAGCCCCGTTTCAATAAACCGCTCAAGTCTTTTATGCGCGGCTATCTCTGTCACTTCCCATCTATCAGCTATCTGGCTATACCAGTTGACAGAAGGTATTAATGAAAGGCTATCTAGATGAAGTGAACACTTACTTATTGCACTCACTTTCAGGTTATTTGGGGTACTCAGAGGCTCTCGCGGATCACTATGTGGCAGACAGCCACGCCTATAATAAGGCGTAAATACTTTATAGGGTGTTTGATCTTTTTTAACAATTTGCCACGGCTCCCATAACAGCGAAGCATTGAAGCTTTTAACATCTAAGCCAGCACTTTTTAATTGCGCTTTTAATTTACTATCACGCTCAATTCGCCAAGGCTCATAACAACGGTTCCAAAACACTGTTCGCGCACTGTGCTCGTCGGCAAGCGCGGTTAAAATTTCTAAAGGGTCACCCTGAAAAATATTTAGCCTGCCATCTAGCTTCTGATTTATAGACTGCAGCGCTTGATGTAACCACCAACGTCCAGCACCACCGTTTGCCCACGGCTGTGCGCCTTGATCGTCAAGAATATAAACTGGGACTATGGCTCCTTGCTGACAAGCCTGCCAAAGGGCCGGATTATCGGCGAGACGAAGATCTTGTCTAAACCAAACAATGGTTGGTTGCTGTTCATTTGCCTGAAGTAAAATTTTTCTACCCTACAGAATGTCCACAATGATTTATAATTTTAG
>CAXEWB010000079.1:0-5166 GCA_963999835.1 uncultured Cellvibrionales bacterium
CCGATTTAAGGTTATTCTTTGGATTAAGCCTCATTCCTTGAACCATTACTCCAAGATTGCTAGTGACCACTTCTACCGCTCCCTCTAGGCCAGAATTAAGGTAGTAATATGATTGATCTTCATAGGTAAATTGAACTTTTTTCAATTCCAAACGCTGGTCAGCGTCTACGGTTGCAACCCGATTACCCGAGCGCAATGCATGGCGGGGCAGTGCATACACCTTATCGATAGTTCTTCCCGCTATCTGAGCTTCAATGAAAGTACCCATCAGTAATGGAAGCTTGTCGGGATCTTGTTGCATATTGTAGGGATCATTAACTTGCGCAACCAAATACTGGGTTCTATTTCTTTGCTCTACAGTTCCTTCAGAACGCACCAATTTTGCATCCCAAGTGCTTTCCTGACCGTTCACAGAGCCTCGCAATTGAACAGAGCGCGAGCTTGTCTCCTTGTCATCTGAATAGTTATCTGAATAGGCAACTGGACCCATCATAGAAAGGTCTCTTGCAGTCATTGGTAGGCGAACCTCAGCAAAATCGATAGCAAACGTCTCACCCAATCTACTTCCAATAGTGACATATTGTCCAACATCAACAGATTTCATAGATACCATACCGCGATAGGGTGCCCTGATAACCGTGCGCCGTAACTTCAATTCAGCCTGCCGAACCTCAGCTTTGGCTTGCAGAAGTCGTGATTCTGCCTCTGCCAGAAAAGGTGCACGTAAGGCCAATACCGGCGCATCTTCTAGAGGGCGCCCAGTCATTTGCCATTCTTTTTTTGCCTGGGCAGAGCGCGCCTGTTCTGAGAGTAGCTGCGCCTGCGCACTCATCAAAAGGGCATCAGCACGCTGCTTGGCTACCTCGTAATCAGTAGGATCCAGTCGGATCAAGACATCACCTTTGGCAAAGGTGCCACCGACCACAAACTGTGGTGCTACTTCAACGACTAGGCCAGATACTTCAGAAATCAGAGTAGTGCGAGTCCGAGGGAGCACGGTGCCTTGAGATCTTACCTGTAATGTAACCTCAGTTAACTGCAGTGGCTCGGTGGTGACTGCAACACCCTGATCCGGCACCGCCGATTCAAGGGAGCGGGGTTTTAATTGCCCCATTAGCAAAGCTATGACAATGGCAATCAAAACAATGATTACGGGCTTTACTTTTTTCAATTTAGCCAACTTAAACTTTGCCAACTTATTAGCTACCTTAATTAATTAGTTCTCAATGTTGCGTTACGGATTTAACCTAAAAAAAGCCCAAATAACCAATAACTACTGTAGCTAACGCAGCATAGAGGGCAGCGACTACATCATCGAGCATAATTCCCAAACCACCCTGCACGTTTCTATCAAACCAACTGACTGGCCAAGGTTTTACAATATCAAACAACCTAAATAGGACAAAGCCCCATATTAATGACCATGAATGGGAGGGCACAAAGGGCATAATAATCCAAAACCCTACAAATTCGTCCCACACTATTCCGCCATGATCATGGGTTTGCAATTGCCTTGAGACTGAACCACAGAGATAGATACCTAGAAAGAAAGCCAATAAACCGAGCAGCCAGTAGAGCTCTGGCGCTAACGGCGCCATCAATAACCAAATCGGGACTGCTGCGAGCGTACCCATGGTTCCTGGCGCTTTGGGGGATAAACCGCTACCAAAACCAAAGGCCAGCATTAATCTTGGCGAACGCAACAAATCAGAAAAATGTGGGTTATTATTGGAAATGATCATAGCCTCCTAAGGCAATGGGCAATAAGCCACCATCTACTTTCACTGCAGACTGATTATGGTCGATTGGCCTAATTTTGCCAATTTCAGTGACAGAGAAATCTTGCCTACTTAACCATGCATCAAAAGCACTGCGCTTAGCCTCAGGCAAGGTAAAGCATAGTTGATAATCATCACCACCTGTTAGAGCCCACTGCAGATACTGCTGTTTCGGAGCTTGCTTTAAATCTTGATGAATTGGAAGTATCTCAGCACTAATCTCTGCACTCACATGGCTGGCTTGACACAGATGTTGCAAATCAGCCACTAAACCATCGGATATATCAATACAGGCACTGGCATAATCACCAAGGCCAAGACCTAATGCTAATTGTGGCTGAGGCCGATAGAAATGTTGGAATAAGCGCGGATTCTGAGCAAAGGTACTCTGTTTACCATTTTTTAACCCATCAAGAGCGGCGGCACCATCACCGAGAGTGCCGCTGACAAAAATAGCATCACCGGGCTCAGCGCCACTCCTTAGCAAACTTTTTCCTGTTGGAACTTCACCTATGAGCGTAACACTAATGGTGAGTGGGCCCGCTGTTGTATCTCCGCCAATAAGAGCAATATTGTAAGTATTAGCAATCTGGCCCAAACCATAAGCGAAGCCACGTAACCAGCGATCGCAGGCATTTTCAGTTGGCAATGTCAGTGCCAATGTAAACCATTTTGGCATAGCAGCCATAGCAGCCATATCGCTAAGATTGACACAAAGTGCTCTGGTTGCAATTTCCTCGGCTGAAGCCTCAGAGGGAAAATGCACTGATGCCACCAATGTATCGGTTGCTACAACTAGTTGTGATGAAACATCTGGACCAACAACGGCACCATCATCACCTATACCGACAACCACGCCATGCTGATTAGTCAAATCTCTGAAGTAGTTGTCGATAATTGCAAATTCTGCAGATTTTTCAGTCATGCAATTAACCCTTAAAGGGTCTGTAAATTAAATTGAACTGCTAGTTAGTTTGTACTGCTGAGACTTCCAGAGCCCTGTTTTCGATTGCAACACGGTCTAGAATACCATTGATAAATTTATAAGCGTCTAAGGGACCAAATGTTTTAGCCAGATTGACCCCTTCATTAATAGCCACTTTGAAGGGGACATCAATACTGTATAGCAATTCATAGGTCGAGATCCTCAATACGACTTTTGAAATGGGATCCAGTTGCTCCTGCTCACGATCTAAATGAGGTTGATAAGCCAGATCTATTTCTGTGAGGTTCTTAGGCACACCAAAAAGTAAGTTGTGAAATAGCTGGGCATCCACCTTACTCATATCATTATCAACATGAAAGCTGGCCTCTATGGTCTCAAGGTCTGTGCCCCCCAATTCCCAAGCATAGAGGGCTTGCACAGCTAGGCGGCGTGCTTTTTGTTTGGCCTTGGTTTTTGACATCTATTGAACACCCTGCATGCGCTTAAATAATGCGAGCATTTCCAATACTGTAAGGGCCGCCTCTTCACCTTTATTTTCTTCATTGTCACCAGAGCGGTCGATAGCTTGTTTCAAGTTATCTGTAGTCAGCAACCCAAAAGCAACGGGTATGTCCTCTCTAAGCGCTACCTCACCAATACCTCTGGTAGTCTCCGCGCAAACGTAATCGAAGTGTGGCGTATCACCACGAATCACACAGCCCAATGTTATGACCGCATCAAAGCGGCCACTGCGCGCTGCGCGCTGCGCTGCAAGGGGTAGCTCAAAGGCGCCGGGGACTGCAAAGTCTTCAATAGCATCTTCTGACACATTATTTTTTCTAAGTGCGCGCAGTGCACCAGCACGAAGTCCATCAGTGACCTGTGCATTCCAACGCGCGGTAATCACTGCAACGCGCACAGCGCCTAGATCGAATGTGCCCTCTTCAGGTCTGTATTCACTCATCATCAAATCCTTTACTGCTATTTATCTTGCTTTTGCTCTTGATAGCCAACATATTCCACCACTTCTAGCTCAAAACCGGAAATGCCACTAAATTTAAAGGGCGCACTTAATAAGCGCATCTTATGTATTCCCAAATCCATTAGTATTTGCGACCCTGTCCCCACCTGCATATAAACAACCTCATTAGCTGGCGGAGTTTTTTTAGTGTTTAAGTTCAGCATATCGGAAATATTTTGATCAATATCCTCTGCACTTTCTGGGTAGTAAAGCAGCACCAAGACACCTCTGCCCTCTTTGGCAATGGCTTCCATAGCCGTGTGGATTGACCATGTTTTGAACCCTTTATCCGATTCAATAGCCAGCAAATCTCTTGCAGAACGGTTTACATGGACTCTCACTAACGGTGGCTCACCACTGCTAACGTCACCCATAACTAAAGCAAAGTGTTTCTCGTTACGAGCATTATCTAAATAGGTTTTCAATGTGAAATGACCGAAGTGGGTACTCACATTGCGCTCACTGACACATTGAGTCGTTTTCTCCGTCACCAGTCGGTAGTGGATCAAGTCGGCGATGGTGCCAATTTTTAAATCATGTTTCTTGGCAAATTGCTCTAAGTCATCACGCCGAGCCATGGTGCCATCTTCATTCATTATTTCCACAAGCACTCCGGCAGGCTCAAAGCCAGCAAGGCGCGCCAAATCACAGGCTGCCTCAGTATGTCCAGCACGACTTAATACACCTCCCGGTTGCGCTTTTAATGGAAATATATGTCCTGGCTGAACAATATCCTCTGGCCGCGCATTGCTGGCCACTGCCGCCTGAACCGTGCGCGCCCGATCAGCTGCCGATATACCGGTGGCAACGCCCTCCGCCGCTTCAATCGATAAGGTAAAGGGCGTACCATGACTGGAGTTATTATTATCTCTGGCTACCATCAGGTCTAGATTAAGCTGTTGGCAACGCTGTTCACTAATTGGCATACATATTAGACCGCGGGCATTGGTGGCCATAAAGTTAATATCCTCAGGCCTAACCATCGGCGCCGCCATAATCAGGTCACCTTCATTTTCACGATCTTCATCATCCATCAAGATAACCATCTTGCCCTGACGGATATCTTCGATAAGTTCTTCTACACTGTTGAGTAACATAGTTTCTCTCTTGCAAATATTATTATTGTGACCTCGGTCTAGATATTATTTCCAGCAGCATCAATGCTCGATAAGCGCTCTAAGTAACGCGCTATAAGATCAACTTCTAGGTTCACGTTGGTCCCCTGTTTGTATTCGCTCATTATTGTATTGACCATCGTGTGTGGAACTATATTGAGTTCAAATTCAGCGCCATCCACATGATTGACTGTCAAGCTAATGCCATCCACTGTAATTGAGCCTTTGTGAGCAATATAGCGTGCTAATTCAGCCGGAGCGGCCATGCGAAAACGCCATGACCTAGCATCTTCGTGCAAAGAGACAACTTCACCAATACCATCAACA
>CAXEWB010000080.1:0-2699 GCA_963999835.1 uncultured Cellvibrionales bacterium
GCAAAGTATCAAAGATATCATTTTAAACCTTAAGACTGACTACTGGGAACTCATACCCTCCAACAATACTTTGCCACAGGGTTTATTGGCAACAAGGGTAACATATCGTCCCGTTTTAGATGGAATAATTTTTATCAACAGTTCAGGCTTGGGGAGATACCCATGACCACTTTCTGGCCATTCAATTAGGCACAGTTGTGACTGGTGCAGATAATCGATAAATCCCATACACTCTAACTCTTGGGGATCGACCAGTCTGTACAAATCAACATGTAATACCTTTCCTATCGCTAATTCGTAAGCCTCTATCAATGTATAGGTAGGGCTCTTGACTGCACCACTATGGCCCAGACCATATAGCAAACCTCGACATAAAGTCGTTTTCCCAGCCCCCAAATCCCCACTTAAGCCTATTAAAAGGGGTTCTGCTAATCGTTCAATAAGCACAGACAGCCGGCCAGCAAATTCAATCATTGATTGCTCACAATTGAGCTCTATAGCTAACTGATTAGATTTGCTGTGATCTGTCACAGATAGTCTCTATTCAATAGTTTATGCAGATAGAAAAATATATCTGTCGTAATCAGAGCCCGATGACCCCGCTCGCTCACTGCCATATCTGCTGCACAGGAATGTATACAGCAACCCAACTCCGCAGACTTCTGCAAGCTGAGTCCTTGGGCAATGAGGGAGCCAATAATACCACTGAGAAGATCGCCCATCCCAGCACTGGCCATGGCTGAGTTCCCGTAGGGACAAACCTTAACTATTTCGTTTTCGCCAGCAACTAATGTGCCGGGGCCCTTAAGCAACACTTGGGCCTTATATCTGCGCTGTATTTCACGCACAGCAGCAAAGCGATCCGCTTGAATCTCTTCCACGGTGCTACCCAATAGTCGTGCAGCTTCTCCGGGATGAGGTGTAAGTACCCATTGATGATATCCGCGATCTTTAACTAACCGCCCTTCAGCTAAAATATTTAAGGCATCAGCATCAATAACCAACGGCAAGCCACTATCCAGAGCTTTTTGTAGCAATTGTTCAGACCAAGGAGAACGACCTAATCCAGGTCCAATTACCAGTGCACTGGGTCGCTCCAATAGAGGCTCCAGGTGTTGCCCAGACGTAACGCCATACGTCATTATTTCGGGGCATCGCGCTATTACTGCAGAGACATGTTGAGGCTGGGTAGCCACTGAAGTCAGACCACAGCCAGTTTTTAGACTTGCCTCAGCCGCTATAGCAGCGGCACCCCCATAGCCGGTATCACCACCAATAATCATGCTGTGCCCACGTTGGCCCTTATGTACGTCAGCATCCCACTCTGGCAATAAATCCAATAGGCTGTGCGCATCAAGAAGTTGTGCATCCGCTTTAACACTGTCAAACAGATACTCTGCTACATCAAGAGAATGGTAAATAACATCACCACAAAGAGCAGGGCCGCGACCTGTGAATAGCCCTTTTTTAGCACCAATGAACGTTACTGTTAAATCAGCTCTGACTGCCTCACTGGTCACTGCGCCGGTATCAGCATCAAGACCTGTTGGAATATCAACTGATAAAACAGGTAACTCGGCATTATTGATAATACTCACCGCCTCAGCATAGACATCTCTGAGTGCGCCACTGAACCCAATACCCAAAAGGCTGTCCACAATTACGCCCCCTGTGAGTTGGATATTTTTATCAAAGGCAGCAAAAGTCACATTGGCATGCTCGGAGAATTTGCGCGCCTGAGCAGTTTCATTTGAGAATTTTTCTGTGTCACCCAACTCATACACTGTCACTGGAATCTTTTTTTGTGACGCCAATGCGGCGATGATATAGCCATCACCTGCATTATTTCCCGAACCACAAAATACTGTAATTAACGATGGGCGGCCAAAGGCTTGGAAAAGTTCATCTAATGCAGCAGAGCCTGCCCGCTTCATCAGTAAGATACCTGTGTCATCCATTTCAGCTATAGCACTCTGATCAAGATCACGCGTGGCTTTTACGCTGTATAAATTATCTGAAATTGAAATAGACTCGGCAAAATGCGACATATTCTTGGTATCTGAGTAAAATTGCACTAAGTATAAATTAGATTAATCACAAACTCATGCCTCAAACCGCTGAAGAGAAACAATTACAGGTTGAAAAGCTCGAAGATTTAGCCAAAAAAATAAAATCTTGGGGGGAAAGTCTTGGCTTTCAACAGGTAGCTATTGTGAAACCCGACCTTGAACAAGCCTCTAAGTATTTAAAGGATTGGCTAGAAAAGGGTTATCAGGGGTCTATGGGATGGATGGCCGAGTATGGGGACAAACGTTATTGCATCGATAAATTAGTCTCAAAGACAGTAAGAGTTATCACTGTACGCATGGATTATCTTGCTGACAATAATATGATTGCTGTTCTAAGAGACAACAATAGAGCCTATATCTCACGCTATGCCTTAGGACGCGATTATCATAAACTAATACGTAAACGTCTTGCTGAACTTGCTGATAGAATCAAAAGAGAGCTACCAACACTGGAACTATCCCAGCGACCCTTTGTGGATAGCGCTCCGGTCATGGAAAAACCCTTGGCAGAGCAAGCAGGCTTGGGCTGGATTGGCAAAAATTCGCTGCTCTTAAACCGCGATGCCGTTTCCTAGTCGTTTCCCGGCGAAATCTACACTTCACTGCCTTTACCCGAAGATAATTTTCAAC
>CAXEWB010000081.1:0-1547 GCA_963999835.1 uncultured Cellvibrionales bacterium
AATACAAATGTTTGGCCGCCTATGAGCGCAGATGAGTCACTCGGTTTGGTTTACTTGCCTACCGGTGTGCCAACCAACAATTATTACGGCGGCCAGAGACTTGGCGACAACTTATTCGCTAACAGTGTCGTGGCTTTGGATTGTCAGTCGGGCGAGAGGCAATGGCATTTTCAGACAGTCCATCATGACATTTGGGATTATGACCTGCCGGCGGCCCCTAATCTTATGGACATTGTAGTTGCTGGGCAGACCATCAAAGCGCTCGCTCAAGTCTCAAAGCAAGGTTTCTTATATGTGTTTGACCGGATAACAGGCGAGCCGGTTTGGCCCATCGTAGAAACGGCTATGCCTGCTTCTAATGTGCCCGGTGAGCGCGCAGCAGCTACTCAACCGATTCCTAGCTGGCCCCCGCCTTTCGTGCGCCAGGGAAGCTCGGTCGACGCATTAATCGACCCCTATAGTGCTGAAGGCTATGAAACAGGTCCGCTATACACGCCGCCCACCACCAATGGCCTCATCATTACCCCTGGCGAAGGCGGCGGAGCCAATTGGGGTGGTGCGGCTTTTGATCCAACAACACAGGTGCTGTACGTGGCCGGCTTTGGACCGCTTACTCATTTAGTACGACTGGAAAATGGCGGCGCAGACAACTTCTACTATGCGCGGCCTGAACTATTCTTCGGCCCAACAACTGGCTCACCCTACCCAGGCAACGGTTCTGCAATTACTGCTTACGATATGAATAGCGGTTCAATATTGTGGCAAGTACCAGGAGCAGCAGACCCCAGCGTTATCGGTAATGCAGCCGTAATCGTTAGTGGCGATCTGTTGGTTTACAAAAACTCTTCGCTACAAACCCTGAACTTTTTTAACAAAAGTGACGGCGTCTTATTGCGCTCAGTGCCTTTGGGCGGCCGCCCAACAGGGAGCCCTATGACCTATCTTCACAACAACAAACAATTCATTGCGATTGCCCTTGGGAGACAGGACGAATTAATGGAGCTGGTGACTCTAGCGCTCCCTTAGTCCACTATTCAGGCAACTCAAAAAATAAATTCCCAGCCGAGATTCTGGTGCATTGCGCTTATTGCATAGAAAGCTCGCCGCTACATGGACTTTGGAAATGACGGAATTGGGGGGCAGCGGTGTATAAAAAAATAGACAAAGGGAACAAGAAACTTTCTCGCGCAAATCGCATGGGCGCTGTGGCGGCAATCAGGGAACCTGATGCCGAAGATCGCGCTTCGGCAGCACTTGGGATAAGAGACCAAGATGCGGGCTTATTACCGGGAACAGATCTTCCAACCACCTATAGCGTTGCCAATATTTGCGGGCGTGATTTTCAGCTGGAGCCTCTCACACCATCCATCGGGACGGTAGTTCACGGAATCGATTTGGACCAAGACCTGCAGGAGCCAGCCGTCGTAGATTTCCTGAGAGGACTATGGCTCAAGCGCAAAGTCATAATGTTTCGAGGTCAACAGCATCTGACCAAAGACGGCTTGATTCAAATGGCAGAACACTTCGGCGAACTTGGGGCACATCAC
>CAXEWB010000082.1:0-2101 GCA_963999835.1 uncultured Cellvibrionales bacterium
CCAACTCCAGTCTTTCTCCCAGTAAATAGGTAGTGCGCCACTGCCGGCGTTGTCAAACTGTCTCATACCTGCGCAACCTAATTGCTCATCAACGCCTATTGCAACGCCCAAATGTTGAGCAAAACTTTGGTAGTAGCTGATTCGGTTTAGGGATTGGGCAATCTCTACACTGCCACCGCACTCCACACCACCATTAATAATCTGAGTGGTCACACCGAACCCCGATGTCAGGTTATTGGCGAGGTCTGCACTATTGGGCTGCCAAGTCCCATCGATAACAAACAGCATGCTGGGTTTGGGTGGTTGTGGGTAGACAAAGAAAAACACTGCACTGGCGAGATTGAGCCAGGTGTCGGCAACCAGTTCTGGGTTGTCTAGCAGTGTCCTCACCGTACCGAACATGGCCAATGAAAAGGGACCATAGTTGTAATTGTAGCTAAGCTGTTTTGCCCCACGACCAAAGTAGCTTTTGAATTCGCCGGTGTCATCGAAAGTACCACAGGGCCAAGTCTGTCCCTGCCACACATCCGGATTGCACTCGCCGTTATATCCACCGCGCATCGCCTCGGTCCAGCCCATCTCGCGAACCCAATGAAGGCCCTGGCGCCATTCAGGGACATCCCAGTGACTGGTATGACCGCCTGTCTCTTGGCCAAAATGTGCAAACATAGTAGCCAAGGCTTTGCGACAAATCGCTTCGGCATCTCGGTTATCGTTGTAGTCGGCGCAAAACGCTGGGAACTTGCCAACCGCTTTGAGAAAGTTCAGATAGGTATATTCTGGAGCGCGTTTGGCGAACAGGTAGTCCCACTCGGTAGCGCTGATAATATTCTCCACGCGCACTACATTGGCCGGGTTAGACATGGCGCCTGGCTTGATACTTTCAATAACTTCGTTGGGTCGGGTGCGAATGGTATTTTTAACTTTGACCATTAGTTCACTGTTGGTCAGTTCATATTCGCGCTGTTGCAGATCACTCAGCAGAACGGTGTCACGGTTGGGTGATGGTGATGGCCCACTATCGTCGCCACCACCATTATCATTGTCGTTATCATTGTTACCGTCGTCATTGGGAGACGGTGGGTCCGTTTCGTCAAACACACGCCATGCCTCACGCCATGCAGTGCCAACCCCCGGTTCGTAAGCCCAAGCGGCACCACTGCACCAAGGCGATGTAATACCTTCATTGCACACGTAGACGACGCCGTAATTAACCACCCTATCACCTCCGATGTAGGGGTATCCTTCCTGATAGTTGGCTACATCGGTCACTGGAGGGGGATTATTATCGTCTGTTGTATCCTCCGATTCGCTGTCATTCTGAGACGAGGTAGACTGCAATGTTAAATCCAAACTGGTACTGCTAGAGGCCGATACAGTGACCACGCCCTGTGCCCTAGCATCTGAGGGTGGATAAATGGCTGTAAGCTTATAACTAGCGGCTGTCAGGTAGGTTTGTAGGCGACCATTGACACCGTGGTTGCCACTGCCAGTCAGCCCGATAAATAGACCCAAATCTTGATCATTTGTGTCTTGACTGTTTTGCCTTTTGGCATATACAGCAGCACCTTTGATTGCTGTGTAATTGGCATTGCGTACATTTACATCTAGCCTGCTGGGGTGATGACTGGCGACAATGGCTCGACGGCGCAGAGTCATGTTACAGGGCATATTGCGTACAGAACTGTCCAATACCAGACCTTCCGCTACACAGTGGCCTATCAATTCATCTGGCTCAGCGCCCTTATCTATAAAAGCCAAGCTGAGAAAGACCTGACTACCTGCTTGCACACCGGTATAGGTGTGTTGCGCCTCATAGGCATGGGAGGCGGAATTATAGACAAGGCCAGTCAGTATGACATCGGCAGGCTGGTTATTAGCATCACTCAAGCTTAGGATTGTTTGTAAGTTGGAGGCGTTTCCACCTACCTCTTCAACAACCTCAGCAGGCACGGTGATACTAAGGTAGGCCTCGCTATTTGCAGAATCCATTGAGAGCACTATCTCGCCATGTAGCGGTACTAGATCCATAGTCAGTGACTGACCGTTGACTATCACAGGACTCTCCTGCTGTGGTAGCGAGTGACCCCTTAAAAGAGCA
>CAXEWB010000083.1:0-2178 GCA_963999835.1 uncultured Cellvibrionales bacterium
CTATCTTCGCCCCAGCACTTAGTGCCAATTTCACTAGTAGCCAATAGGACAGTGTGTTCCCAAACAGCATCATAAAGTTATAAGACACTTCCTGCGCTCGATCTGGATTAGCAAGTATGGAGTCAAGAGCTTCTCTGCACTCATTGCTAGCCACACTAAGTCTCTCTTGCAGACGGTTCGTCAGCCCAGAATTAAATATAGACGATGATACAGTTTTTTCCACTTTGCCTATCAACTCCGTTAAACCAGCACCTCCATCGCGAAGGCATTTACGCCCCACAAAGTCCAAGGATTGTATGCCATTGGTACCCTCATAAATTGGCAGAATACGCGCATCGCGCATATGCTGAGCAGCACCAGTTTCCTCAATAAATCCCATACCACCATGAACCTGCACTCCCAAGGATGTCGATTCCATAGCTGACTCGGTGCACCAGCCTTTGACCAGCGGTGTCATAATCTCTACTAACTGTGCATTTTCAGATCTAATATGGGGATCGCTGTGGTGTAAAGAGCGATCCTCTGCGGCAATCGTATAAAATGACATAGCACGTCCTGCTTCGTTAAGGGCGCGCATTTGCATTAGCATGCGCTGAACATCAGGATGATGAATAATGGGTGCTCGACCCTCAACCCCATGCACTTTGCCCTGAACACGCTCAGATGCATAGGCAAGTGCCTGTTGATAGGCACGTTCACCAATACTTACGCCCTGGTGCCCTACAGCGAGCCGCGCATTGTTCATCATGCTAAACATACATTTGAGACCCTGATTTTCTGGCCCCACTAAATAGCCAATAGCACCCTCATTGTCACCGAAGGCCATGGTGCAGGTTGGACTGCTGTGTATACCTAACTTGTGCTCTACTCCCACAGCTCGAACATCGTTACGCTCACCAATACTTCCATCTTTATTTATTAGATACTTGGGCACTAAAAATAATGAGATTCCATGGTTACCTGAGGGGGCATCTGGAAGTCTTGCAAGCACAAGATGCACAATATTGTCAGTCTCATTATGTTCGCCCCATGTGATATATATTTTTTGCCCACTAACTAAATAGTGATCGCCATTAGGAACAGCCTTAGCTTTCACAGCTGACAAATCACTGCCTGCCTGAGGCTCAGTAAGGTTCATTGTCCCAGACCAAATACCTGAGATTAGGTTGGGCAAGTAGGCCTCTTTTTGCTCTTCTGTACCATATAAGTCAAGGGCATGTATGACACCGCGAGTGAGCAGGGGCAACAAACTTAGACCCATATTTGAAGATTGCAACATCTCTTGAACAGCCAAATCAGCTACTCCAGGGAAACCAGCTCCACCATACTTTTGAGCACCGCCAAGAGAACACCAACCAGCCTCAACCATCTGCTGATAGACACCTTGTAATGCTGACGCAGTGATAACTTCACTGTTATCAAGGTGTGCTGGCTGAGTATTTGCCAACCAATTTGTAGGAGCGACCAACTCTTCAAAAAATTTCGCAGCTTCCGGCAAGATAGCCTCTAACATATCGGGGGTAGCGTCTTCAAAACCGGGCATCTTGCAGTGCTCTTGATAATTAACAAGGCAATCAAGGATGAAGAGCATCTCTTTTTGCGGTGCTTTGTAAGCTGTCATAGAACCGTACTCCCTTGCCCAACATAAATAGACACTTGTGTGACTGGATCAATCTTTTAGGTTTCACTAGGATAATTCTAGAGCTTCAAAAGTGTAAATGAAAAATCATGACTGGGGAGTTTCTTAGGCTGGTTGAAGAGTGACAGATTGCGAGAGATTGGACACAAAATCTATGTCCATAAAGCTATGACAGGGGCATTCCAGAAAGATTTAATGTTTGATTAGGTCATCAGAGAATTTCAACTGAGCCATACTCGGCAATTAACTTATCGGCAAGGTTATTTTGTTCAGTCGGTATATCGACATTTTTGCAACGACCATTATCCCAATCTCTGTAACCCTGCTGGTCATTATTACCAACATTGGTATGGATTTCCCAAACGATGTGGCAGCGTTCCATTTCACTGGGAATAGGACTATTTGCAACCTCATCGAGGAGTGAAGTGATACTCGCTTTTTCTAAAGCTTGACGAAGATTAGTATTTACATCTAGATGCAAAAATATAGGCTTATCAGGTGCATAGCTGTCCCATCTAAATGACTGTTGTTTACTTGGA
>CAXEWB010000084.1:0-2861 GCA_963999835.1 uncultured Cellvibrionales bacterium
ATGAGTATCAGGTAGCCCTTCACGCAATCGGTGATAAAGGGAATCGAGTTGCACTTGATCACATCGAGCAAGCTTATCAGAATGTAGGTGGGCGCCACCTTCGTCATCGCATTGAACATGCCCAAGTCGTTGCAATCACTGATATACCGCGCTTTAAGCAACTGGAAGTCATTCCTTCAATGCAACCCATTCACGCTACCAGCGATAAAAACATGGCCAAGGACCGCCTCGGCGCTGAACGCTTAAAGGGTGCCTATGCCTGGCGAACTTTTCTTGATCAGGGCAGTATAATCGCCTCAGGCTCGGACTTTCCTGTAGAGTATGCTAATCCTTTTTTTGGTCTCCATGCTGCAGTGACCCGACAAGATCAAAGCAATCAACCACCTGGTGGTTGGCGATATGAGGAATCCATTACCATTGATGAGGCTCTGCGCTCCTTTACTCTTGATGCGGCTTGGGCCGCACATCAAGAACAGCAACTAGGTGGGTTAACCAAAGACAAATGGGCTGATTTTATTTTGATTGATCAAAATATCTTCCAAATTCCACCTGAAGATCTTTGGAAAACAAAGGTATTACAGACTTGGCTAGCGGGTAAGTTAGTTTACTCATCGGACTGATAAACAGCTGGGATCAGAGCAATAATTAAACTGCTGAGGGAACCACTTGGTGTATTGGTGTATGTCTATGGTTTGACAGACACACTCACATTATCAATCAGACGAGCAGACTGGGTAAACATAGCACCCAATATAGTAATTTGAGAATCATCAATCGCTGCGGGCTCTAGGGTTTTGCTGTTACTTATAGTGACATAATCAGTTCTAAACCCAGCTTCATCTATTTTCTTGATCGCCTCTGCTTCTAATTTCAGGAAATCCAAATCCCCAGATCTAATCTGGCTGGCGATCCATTCTAAACTTGTCTTTAGCACGGTCACCTTGGAGCGCTCGCGTTTAGTGATAAAGCTATTGCGGGAGCTCATGGCCAAGCCATCGGGCTCACGATATATGGGCGCAGATGAAATTTTTACCGGCATACACAGATCTTCAGCCATACGCCGAATCACTGCTAGTTGCTGGTAGTCTTTAATACCAAAAACAGCTTCGTCTGGTTGCACTATATTAAATAACTTGCTGACCACGGTTGTCACACCCTCAAAATGCCCAGGTCGACTAGCACCACAGAGGACATCCGTCATAGTGGGACAAATAACACGACTTTGGGTATCTAAACCATTGGGGTACATTTCTGTGTCTTCGGGATAAAAAAGGTAGTCACAGCCTATTTGACGAAGCTTTTGACAGTCTGAATCAAACGTACGTGGGTACTGATCCCAGTCTTCATTGAGACCAAACTGCAGTGCATTGACAAAGATCGAACAAACCACTACATCACTTGTCTCTTGGGCTTGATTGATGAGTGCCAGGTGGCCATCATGAAGATTGCCCATGGTGGGTACGAAGCCGATTGTTTGGCCGTTTTGACGGTCTTGATGTAAAACTTCCCTGAGACCTTTAACAGTATGAAATACCTGCATTGCTACATCCTTTTATCAGCTTAATTTAGTACTCTGCGAAGTGATCGCTGGCGAAATTTTCAAATCTTGTGTATTTACCCATAAACATAAGCCTACAGTTACCGATGGGGCCATTGCGCTGTTTGCCTATAATTATCTCTGCCGTACCTTTGTCGGGGCTATCTTCATCGTATACCTCATCACGATAGATGAACGTAATGACATCAGCATCCTGTTCAATGGCACCAGATTCACGCAAGTCAGCATTGACGGGACGTTTATTGGGCCGCTGTTCTACATTTCTGCTCAGCTGTGATAGGGCTAGTAACGGACACTCATATTCCCTGGCTATACTTTTTAACTCTCGAGATATCTGAGATATCTCCTGAACCCTGCCCTCAGAGGCACTACTTCCACTCATCAACTGCAAGTAGTCCACCATAATCAATCCGGGCTGTGCCTGCTCATAAAGTTGTGCAGTTTCTAACTCGTTATCTTGATCATGCTGTTGACGTAATTGTTCCACTCGCTCACGAGTAAATTGCTTGATCCGATTACGAATTTCTAGAGGCGTAATGCCCGGAGTATCATCAATAAATAAAGGGCGATCCTTTAAGCGCTGGGCAGCACTGCTGAGTCGCGGCCAATCATCCTCTTGAAGATTGCCAGTACGCATTCTAGTTTGATCGATTTTGCCTATTGAGGACAACATGCGAGTGATTAATTGGCTAGCTGGCATCTCTAGAGAAAAGACGAGTACAGGTCGGTCTTGATTAAGAACGGCTTGCTCAACCATATTCATTGCAAATGAAGTCTTACCCATTGAGGGGCGTCCGGCAACAATAATCAAATCTGATTTCTGCCATCCAGAAGTCATCTTATCGAGGTCTGCAAACCCTGTACTGAGGCCTGTAATATCAGCATCACTCTTAAATAACTCATCAAGTCTGGATACTGCATCTTTTATTAGCGCATTAACATCTTTAAAGCCGCCCTTTTTGGGGCGATTTTCAATAATTTCTTGCAGGCGCGTTTCGGCCTCGGCCAATAACTTTGAACTATCCCAACCCAGCGGGTTATAACCCTTACGCACAATCTCGCTAGACGCACTGATCAACTGACGGACAATTGAACGCTCAAGAACAATCTGTGTATAGGCCTTGACGTTAGCTGAGCTGGGCGTATTCTGTGCTAGATCTACCAGATATTCCGCTCCACCCACTGCGTTTAATTCATTTGAATTTTGCAGGGATTCCGCAAGAGTAATAGGATCGAAAGGCTGACCTTCTGCAGCCAATCCCGCCATGGCATTGAAGATAGAGCGATGATCAGCACCATAGAA
>CAXEWB010000085.1:0-6611 GCA_963999835.1 uncultured Cellvibrionales bacterium
AGACCAGTTTATTGTTGCATCCCTGAAAGCAGGGCTGTAGTTTTAATAAAAAGTGAAAAATTATGACTGACCAACAAGATGAAAATAAGTTAATTGCTGAACGCAGAGCGAAACTCGACGAGTTGCGGCAACAGCCCGGTGCTACGTTTCCCAATGACTTTCGCCCCAAACATCTCGCTCAAGCTCTACAGTCTGAGTATGGTGAAAATAGCAAAGAAGAGCTTGAGCAGTTGGATTTAAAGGTCAGTATTGCCGGTCGTGTGATACGCAATAGGGGCGCATTTATTGTGCTTCAAGATAGCTCAGACACGATACAACTGTATGTCACAAAGGAAGCGCGAACCTTTGCTAAGTCACTGGATTTAGGTGACATTGTGGCAGTCGAGGGCCCCCTTCACAAGTCGGGCAAAGGTGACCTCTATGTACAGATGGATCACTATCAGTTGCTGACAAAAGCACTGAGACCTCTGCCAGATAAATTTCATGGTCTAGCTGATCAAGAGATGCGCTATCGTCAGCGCTATGTTGATCTAATCGTCAATCCCGAGGTGCGTAATACCTTTCGTATGCGCTCCCAAGTGGTAAATTTTATTCGTAGCTATCTCAATGACTATGGCTATCTCGAGGTGGAGACACCGATGTTGCAATCAATCCCAGGGGGTGCTGTAGCGCGTCCCTTTGTCACCCATCACAATGCGTTAGATATTGATATGTACCTTCGCATCGCACCAGAGCTGTACCTAAAGCGCTTAGTTGTGGGTGGTTTTGAGCGAGTTTACGAAATTAATCGCAATTTCAGAAATGAAGGTCTTTCCACTCGACATAATCCAGAATTCACCATGTTGGAGTTCTACCAAGCGTACGCTGACTACAATGATATGATGGATTTAACGGAGGATATGCTTCGCAAGCTGTCGCAACAGGTATTGGGCACAACGCAAGTGGTAAATACGGTCAAAGATGCCAATGGTGAGGTGAAATCTAAGATAACCTTTGATTTCTCAAAACCCTTTGCGCGAATGTCTGTGTTTGATTCCATACTCAGTCACAATCCAGATATAACAGCCGAGCAACTCAGTGATGAGCAAAGTGCTAGGGAGATCGCTACCCAGTTAGGTATTCCACTCAAAGATATCTGGGGTTTGGGGAAGGTTCAAATTGAAATTTTTGAAAAGACCGTTGAGCACAGGTTGCAACAGCCAACCTTTATAACACAGTATCCAACGGAAGTATCACCCCTTGCTCGTCGCAATGAGGAAGATCCCTTTGTTACTGACCGTTTTGAGTTTTTTGTGGGCGGACGCGAGATTGCCAATGGCTTCTCAGAGCTTAATGATGCTGAAGACCAAGCGGATAGATTCAAACAGCAGGCGGCAGAAAAAGATGCCGGCGATGACGAGGCAATGCATTTTGATGCCGATTATATCCGTGCCTTGGAATATGGTATGCCTCCCACGGCTGGTGAGGGCATAGGTATAGATCGCCTAGTCATGTTGCTGACTGACTCACCTTCAATTAGAGATGTGCTCTTGTTCCCCCATATGCGAGCAGAGTAAGTCAGCCCCAGCCCTAGAAGCTATTGAGTGCTATTGACGGCAAGCTTACTTAAGGCTTGAGTAGTAAGCCGCCAGGTCGGCGATATCACCGTCAGAGAGACCCGTGGACATAGGGGTCATCAACGGATTGACGCGTTCGCCATCTCTAAACATGCGCAGTTGGCTAACTAGATAGCCGTTTTTTTGCCCCGCCAAATTAGGCCACATATCGTTGGGGCTGATGCCATTCTTGCCGTGACAGGCAGCACAGGTCATTGATTTAGCTTTTCCTGCGGCGGGATCTCCAGCTAGGGTCAGTGAGGCCATAAAAGAAAACACAATGGCTGTGGTGAGGTATAGAAAGTGTCTCATTTTCAATCTCCAGATTTAAATTTGAAAAGGGTTTTTAGTATTAAGTGAATGGCTTATATAAAGAGCGACTGTCAGCAATGCCACAGCACCTACTTGGTGGGCTGCGGCTACTGAGATCGGCACGTGGAAAACAATTGTGCTGATGCCTAGACTGATCTGTAGGAATAGTAATGCGAACAGACCCATGACCGCGTTACGCAGGTTACCATAAACCTTTGATTTCATAGCTTTGTAAACAAAACCGACGATCACTGCGGCGATTATATAGGCTAGCATACGATGATTAAATTGTATGGTAGTAATGTCATCAAATGCCGATTGCCAAGCTGGCTGCATGGCGTAAAGACCAGCAGGTACAAAGCTATCGCCCATAAGTGGCCAGGTGGAGTATGCATAGCCAGCTCTGGTGCCTGCCACTAGACCGCCGGAGAGAATCATTATAAAGATCAACAGTACAATGAAAGTTGAGGGGAGGGCGAGACTCTGTAATTGCTCGGTTTTGCGGTTTAGAAGATCGAGGGCAGTCCACACAATAAAAGAATAAATCAACACAGCAAGACCTAAATGGGCCGTTAGACGGTATTGGCTAACATGGGGATTATCTATCAAACCACTTTTGACCATGTACCAGCCCAAAATTCCTTGACAACCGCCTAAAATAAGTAGAACTAGGAGTCTGATTGACAGTTGAGGTGTCAGTTTTTTTGTCAAGTAAAAGTACAAGAAAGGGACAGCGAAAATAATACCAATTAGTCTGCCTAGCACTCGATGTAAATATTCATACATAAAGATGGGTTTAAATTCATCTAGGCTCATACCTTTATTAATTTGTTGGTATTCGGGGAACTGTTGGTATTTGAGAAAGAGTTCCTGCCAATCGGCTTGGCTGAGCGGTGGAATGATACCCAAGAGTGGCCTCCACTCTACCATTGATAAGCCAGAGTTGGTCAGGCGCGTGACACCGCCTAATAAAATCATTGCTAAAATTACTCCTGCACAGGTGAGGAGCCATAGGGCAATTTGTCTAGGGTGTAAATCCAACGTATTACTTGTTTGAGCCATTGTTGTCCTTTAATGGTAGGAAGGTGACTATTGTGATCTAATCAACCACGTTTTACTACGGAAACGCGCCATGTTTAGACTGGATTTTATAAAAAAATCTAGTGTTGATAGCGCATAAAGCCAAAACACATCAGCGCCGACTTGAACCAGTACCCAAGGCATAATGATTCGACATAACAGCATGCTAAAAACAGTAACTTGCAGTGGATACTGGGTATCCCCTGCGCCCCAATATTTGCCGACCATAGCGGTTGTGCTACTGCACAGTCCCATCACAATAGCCTGAATGATAAAAAAGGCGATGACCGGTCGCTGCAGCAGCAACCTCATTAGAACCAAAGGTACCAGCAACTTTTAGATAGGCGATACCCATCAGTATAACAATCATCTTGCTTAAGATGGTTGGCTAGGTAAGACGCCAGATATTAAATGTGGAAACTGCTTGCATGTGTGCCTATGATAACATCCAATGACATCATACGTAGGGATATGAGGGGGATATAGACATGAAAGGTCAAGGTGAAATTAAACTGCATCCGCAGTGGCTTGAGGTTTTGGGCGCTGAATTTGAAAAAGACTATATGCGTCAGTTGCGAACATTTCTATTGCAGCGGCGTCAACAGGGTGCGGTTATATACCCTCCCGCTTCACGATGGTTTGCCGCGCTTAACACGACTCCCTTCGATCAGGTGCGTGTGGTAATCTTAGGACAGGATCCCTATCACGGCCCTAATCAAGCCCATGGTTTATGTTTTTCGGTGTTGCCTGATGTGCCAGTACCGCCTTCGCTGGCCAATATATACAAAGAAATCAATAGTGACCTCTCAATTGTGCAGCCAAACCATGGCTGTCTTATTTCTTGGGCTGAGCAGGGCGTGTTATTGCTCAATACAACCCTAACTGTAGAGAAAGGCAATGCCGGAGCTCATCAGGGAAAGGGTTGGGAGCAGTTTACTGATCAGGTAATCAACCAACTCAATACTCGCAGAGAAGGCATCGTCTTTATCCTATGGGGCAGTTTTGCCCAGAAGAAAGCAACAATGATCGATGCATCCAAGCACCTAATTCTGAAGTCAGTTCATCCCTCACCATTATCCGCCCATCGGGGTTTTATGGGCTGTAGACATTTCTCATCTGCTAATGAGTATCTGCAAAAACAGGGCCTAGAGCCAATTGATTGGCAGGTGCCAGACCAAGTTGAGATAGCCAAACTACTGCACCAAAATCCCTTAGCCCAGTAATTTTTCACAATAACTATAGAAGAGGCATTTTGTTACATGAGGGGCGGCTTATTGCTCTTCGCTCGCAGCCAGTTCAAACCTTTCAGGATGGAGGGATTTTTGACAATCCTTCTCTCAAGGGCAAACTTGCCCGGATAGTCCATGAGTACAAGCCCAGCTACCATAGTTAAGATACCTTGGCCAGGTATAAACAGCATCAAAAAACCGCCTAGAAGTAATATATAGCCAAGCAAATTCTTACAGACTGTTAGTACCACTCGCGTCACTGGATGACACTTTTCCCATGACGAGGATTGGCGCTCATGGGAGGAGAAGTAATTCTCGGGAATCTGAGCGACTAACCAGGGCAGAGACAGTAGGCTCACAGCAAAGATAAAACCAGAGATTAAACCGATAATAGGCAGTAAATGAAGGTACTCAGCGAATAGGCTAGCCATCTAAGTCAGGGTATTTGGTAGGGTAGCGGCAGTTGGCTGACAGCTATGGTTTCACTGGCAACACATAATGCTTTGCAGTCCAGGGCATCTGCTGACAGAATAGCTAGAGCTTCAACTTGACCCTCGCCACCCATTGCCGCATTCACTATGTTGCCTATGCTTTTGTCATTGTGATCTAGAATTGCAACGCCTGGTGTTGGTATTGAAGAACTGGCTAGCTGAAGATAATACATTCTGCGTTTTACAGTGCCACGATAATGAGCCCTTGCCACCACTTCTTGGCCAGTATAGCAACCTTTACTAAAACTAATGTACTCAAGAACATCCAAGTTAAGCATCTGTGGAATAAACAGTTCAGAGGTCTCGATAGTGATGTCAGCTCGGCCTGACCTGATTCTTTCCAAATCGGACTGCGAGATATCACTGGATAGCCCTAAATGACTGATATCAGAAATTTCTGTTTTAAAAAAAACCGCATATTTACTGAGACTTGCAATAGCTATCTCTAGCACCGAGGGATGAGTCTCTAAAATAACACTTTGATCCTCGGCTAGACGAGCGCAAAATAGGAAAATGACCCGACCTTTTGGAGAACAGTGAGCGCCATACATTATCTGGTTTCGTGCTAGGCTGTCTATATCGCAAGTGACTTGTCCCTGCAGGAACTTGCAACTTTCCTCACCACGTAACTCAATCAGACCGCGATGCTGTCCTGCCGCTAAAGTTTTCTGATTCATGATTACCCTCGGTGGTTTCTGACCGAATTATTTTAGCCTATTTTTAAACGTATCCGTATAATGACGTGCTTAAAGTTTATTTGGTTTTGTCTATGAACAAAAATCGTCTGCAATGGGCCAGTCGTCGCGGAATGCTCGAACTTGATTTAATTCTGCAGCCATTTATTGAGGATCATTACGATCACTTAGGTGAGGACGACAAACTTCGATTTGAAGTCTTACTGGAGATTGAGGATCAGCAGTTGTTTGCATGGTTTATGCGTCGAGAGCAACCATCGGATCCACAAATGCAAAGGATTGTTTCTATTATATATGAAAGTCGACAAAGGTCACTATAGGCTACAAATTTATCCGCCAAAGTCGATTCTTTTTTTTCAGCTCTTTATGATTCTAATTTGTTCAGGGCTGATTCTGCTGTTGCCAATCTCTTTTGGGTACAAGTGGTGGGCAGTGCTAGCTTTTTCTCTGGTTGGTCTCAGAATGATAATCAATTTTATTACTCAACATGCAGTTGCCGTAGAGTATAGATCGGCCACTCAGCAATGGATTTTTGATGGTATTGAAGTACGCTTACAATTTGAGCAATTTATCACTCGCTCCTTGCTAATTATTTATTTTGTCTCCGAAGATGGAAAAAAACTGACCCAACCAGTGCCTGCTGATTCAATGAGCCCGAGGCAACACAGGTGTCTGAGAAAATTATTGATTGCCTGCGTGCAGACTAATCCCTGTGAACAATCACTTCCTGATCAGCAAAGTTAATTGGGACCATCACCGTATCTCTAGCTATTTTTGATAGCTCAGGATAATCCAAGGTGAAGTGAAGTCCTCTGCTTTCTTTTCGCTGCAGTGCGCAACGAATAATCAGCTCGGACACTGTGGCCAAGTTGCGTAGCTCAAGTAGATCGCGCGATATTTTATAATTGCTGTAATACTCATGGATTTCACTTTGCAGTAATTTGATTCGATGTTGAGCTCGTTGGAGACGTTTATTAGAGCGAACAATACCTACGTAATCCCACATAAAGCGCCGTAACTCATCCCAATTATGAGATATCACGACATCTTCATCAGAACTATTAACTTTTGACTCATCCCACTCGGGTATAAAGTCTGGGGCAGCAATTGTGGGTATCGTTTCATTGATTGCTTTGGCCGATGCCTGAGCATAAACCAGGCACTCAAGCAGAGAGTTGCTAGCCATGCGATTTGCGCCATGTAAACCAG
>CAXEWB010000086.1:0-5525 GCA_963999835.1 uncultured Cellvibrionales bacterium
AGAGAAAAATATCGTTTGGTTTCGCGCCATGACCGCGTTGGGCGCATGGCTGACACCCAAGAATTTGACGACTTGATTTTCCCCCTTGAGCGCTTTTCAGAGCCTTTGATCGAGGAGTTGCAGCGGCTTGCTCCCTCGCAGATAGAAATTCGTGGTGACAAGGTTTTAATTCGGCATCTTTACACCGAGCGCTATATGACGCCCCTCAATATCTTTATAGGCAACGCTGATGATGAGCAGATGCGCAATGCGATGGAAGAGTACGGGAACTGTATCAAACAGTTGGCGGCAGCCAATATTTTCCCCGGCGACATGCCACTGAAAAATTTTGGTGTTACCCGACATGGTCGTGTTGTCTTTTATGATTATGATGAAATTACCCTGCTGACTGAATGTAACTTTCGCAACATTCCAGAACCGCGCAACGAACAGGAGGAAATGCAATCGGGAACTTGGTACACCGTAGCTGCCAATGATGTTTTTCCTGAAGAATTCCGCTTATTTTTTTCTGGCAATCATAAAGCGCGGGAGATGTTTGAAGCCATGCACAGTGACCTCTACGAGGTAGATTTTTGGCAAGACTTGCAGGAGCAGATTGACAACGGGGTGGTTGTGGATGTCTTTCCCTACCGACGCGCCAAACGTTTTGATCGAGGCAAAAGTTCTGCGCTCGAGATATTCTCTAGCTAGATCAACCATCCAGTTACGGGTAGGGTATAAATGCCGTGCGCTCCCCTGAGCGAATTTCAATACCGTCAACGCCTATTTTTGCTAACACCCAACCCTCACCAATACTATCATTCTCAGAATAAGCTTGGTTGTTGGCAAATAGCCGATTGGAAGGCGAACCATCGGCAAAATACATATGTCCCGAAATAGACAATATAGGTATATCTGCTTTAGAGCCCTGGGGTGGCTTAGGCGCCTCAATAACTTCGATAGGCTTAGGGTTTGCAGGCTCTGTTAGCCCAGTTGCCGGTGACTCAGGAATAGCGGATAAGTAAGCTACACCCATAGCCCCCCCAGCAATGGATAACGCTATTATTGCGCCAATAATTAGACTATTTCTCAGTCTATTGGATGAGGGAGACTGCTGGTAAGGATCCCAATTGGCACTGGCAAAATCATCCAGTTCCTTGGGATCTTCCCGCAATCGATCACGCTCGGCTTTTTTTAGAGCATTAAGGATATAGGACATTGTTTACTCACTTATCCATCCGAGGGTTTCATCATAGCGCCATTTCAAAGCACTTTTTTCCTCTACGTCACTGCGTTCTGTCAATCTAGGGATAGACGGATCCTTTAGTTGATTTAACTTCATAATGGTCTGTCGCCCTACTACACCATCAGCATTTATACCCTGCTGCTGTTGAAACAATAAGACCTGCTTCTGAATCGCCTCATTATAACGACCACCTGTGATTATCTGTTGGTAACTGCTATCAGCCTTGCGAAGGCTCTCTTGCAACCACGTCAGAGCTGTCGAATTCGTATCTCCCAAACGCAGACGATTCAACTCGTTGGGCGATCGCCATAGATACATAAATACACCTGACCAACGCTGTAAAAAGGCGTCTATTGACATAGTTTGGGGGCCAGAAGTGGCAACAAGATTGAGGTTCTCACCAGCTATGCTAACAAGCACATGACTTGTAATAATCCCTTTACTATCCTTTAACCACACAACGCCTGGGCGATCGATTATCTTCACTGAGTCCCAATCAGCCGCCACTAGCTTTTCAACTCGCAAGCCATGATAGGTTGCCATTGCCGCTACTTCTTCTTCAGAGAATAAGGCACCGGTTTCGATTGACCAAACAGCAAATAGGGCTACAAAGGGATTGGCTACCGGCAATTCAACCAATGACAGTGATTGATCAGCAACGCCACTCGAAGGGTTTGCTTTGTTTAGCTTCTCTATTGTATTTTCTATGCTCTGTGACAGGCTGACAGCATCAGATGTTGCTAACTGGCCATTGGAAAATTTTTCGGTATTTAATAACACAACGCCTAGAACCAAAGCCAAAGATAGAATACCTGCCCATAGCCATCGGCTAGTCATTTTGCCAGTAGCTGGTTGGTCTCCAAGAATCTCTACAGAAGCCTTTTTTACCAAATCAGCGGACACAGTTTTCGCGCCTGTGGCATAGGCGGCTAAAAGGGAATGGTGACAAATAAGGTTAATTAAACGCGGTACGCCTTTTGTCAGTCTAAACAGCGTACCTAATGCAGCATTATCAAAGAGAGACCGATTGGCACCGGCACGGTGCAGGCGGTGATTAACATAGTTGGCCACTTCACTTTTCGCCAAAGGCAACAAATGAAACCGCGATACCACTCGCTGATTGAGTTGGCGCTGATCTTTTTGTGCCAAAATCTGCAAAAACTCTGGCTGTCCGACTAACAAAATATGCAGTAACTTTTGGGTGGTCGTCTCCAAGTTACTCAGCAAGCGCAGAGTTTCCAACACTTCGGTTGATAAGTTTTGTGCCTCTTCAATAACCACCAAGGTTTTTTTGCCGTCGGCGTGTGCCCTTATCAAATCTTGGTTTAGCGCATCAATGCATGTCTTGGAGAAAGAGAGGTCTTTTTTCTTCGTTATCTTAATAGACAGTTCATCACAGATGCTGGCGAGCACATCAGTTACCACAAGCTTACTGTTTAGTACATAAGCCACTCGTACATGGGCAGGTAGGCGTTTAAGCATGGTGCGAGTCAGAGTGGTTTTACCTGTACCCACCTCACCAGTAAGAAGAATAAAACCGCCCTCGCGGTCAAGGCCATATTTTAGGTGAGCAACCGCTTGACGATGGCGGCTACTAGGGTAGAGAAACCCTGGATCAGGAACAATCGAGAAGGGCTCACAGTTGAGACCAAAATGATTTAGATAAATGCTCATTGTGCATTACAGATTTTAGCGTTACTCAGTCTCTGGTGGCTGTCCCTGATATAAAATATCCTCAAGCTGCTCAGTCAATAGGCCTTTCTTTTTTCCACCCAATTCGCGGCTAATAAGATGCTCAAACTTATCCGTGGAGAGTTTTTTGGCATCTTCGGGACTGCGAATAATGGTCGGCCGGATAAACATCATTAGCACCTGTTTGCGCTTATCTTTGGTTGAGGATTTAAATAGCCGTCCCATCAGGGGGATATCTCCCAGTAGGGGTACCTTCCTATCATTTTCAGTTTGGGTATCCTCAATCAAGCCACCCAGTATTAGCAGCTCACCGTCCTCAATCATCACATTGGTTTTAATGGTATTTTTTGAGGTAGTCTGCAGTCCCACTGAACCACCTTCAACTTTGGATGACTCCTGTTCAATTTCCAAACGCACTGCATTACCCTTGCTGATTTGCGGCTTGACTTTCAGCGTCACTCCCACTTCTTCACGGTTGTAGGTATTAAATGGATTGCTATTACCTATGTTGCCAGTACTTCTATCATAACCGCCAGTCTGAAAAGGCACCTCCTGACCAGAGGTCAATGTGGCCTCTTCGTTATCCAGTGTCACCACCGAGGGGGTAGATAGAATATTAGTATTGTCATCCTCTTTTAACGCCTGAATCAACAACCCCATACCCTTGCCTGTATCGGGGTCAAAATCACCCGCTACACCAACCAGCCTTGAAGCCGGAATATTGTCAGCTATAGTAGTCACAGCCGTCGCTTCGGAGTTCGAATTTTCATTCAAAGCAACCCCCATCAATGAAGTCAGCGCACCATCAAAGTTGGTGAGGTAGCCGCCACGGTTTTTGCTGGTATAGATTAAATCTGTTCCCAGTGTTCTGGCTTGCTTTTCAGATAACTGGGCAATCACTGCCTCGATTAATACTTGAGGTCGAGAGATATCCAGTTTATCCACCACATTTTTAATTTCTCGAATCACCGCCGAGGGCGCGGCTAGAATTAAGGCATTATTTAGCTCATCAATTTCAATTTTGTAAGCGTTCTTATTCTTGTCATTGGAAGCGCTTTCCCCCGCTAGGCGCAGAAAGATATCTGACTGCAACATGCCCTCAATCACTGGCTTAAGTTCTGCTGCCCTAGAGTAGTTAAGATAGATTACTTCAACGCTGCCCTTTTTACTCATGGGAACATCCAGTGCTTGCAGCATATCTTTAAAGGCAGTGCGCGCTACCCCAGGTCCACTGACAATAATGCGGTTGTTAAGGCCATCTTCCACCAGTGACAACTCTTGCTTTTGCAATTGCTTAAGTTGCCCAGCAATGTGCACTGCCTCAGCAGCAGAGATATGTTGCAAGCTGATAACCTCAACGGCGGTATGATCTGGATCATCCATTTCTTTTAACAGGGTTTTTAAACGCTCCACGTTGGCGCGAATATCCGAAACCACCAAATAGTTACTTTGGTTATAAGCCTGCAGTCGGGCACCGTTACTCATCATGGGCTTAAGTACGGGAATTAGAGTGGCGGCCTGTACATATCTGACTTTAAGGATTTCCGTGATCAAGGTATTTTGCCCGCCACCAGCAAAGCTAAAGGACTGATTAAAGGGCACTATTCGGGTGACTGGACCATCCTTTATTGCCTGAAAGCCTTGCACCTGCAGGGATGATAGTATGGCCTGATACAGCAGACTTGAATCTATGGCCTCAGGCGCAATAATCGTCACCTTACCCTTAACTCTTGGGTCGAGCACAAAAGATTCACCGGTAATTTCTGCAACACTTTCGATGACACTGCGAATATCTGCATCGCGGAAGTTAATTCTCACCTGCTCCGCAGCCATCGCCTCCAGTGAAAGGCAAAGGGCTACTACAAGTGCCGTTAGCGCGTTGCGTGCGCGACTGAATTTTTTACTGTAACCAATACTCATAAAGTTCATCCGTTGGTTGATCTGATCCTATCCTGCTATCCTGCTAAGGGGTAAATCCTAGGTTAGGTAACATTTTAGCCGATAGACTGGCGGCATTAATATAAATAGTCTCCTCTTGACCCTGTCTCTTTACTGTGACCGGTAGACTACTAGAACCACTCAATGCTATCCACTTCTGTGGATTGGCCAATAAATCTTGAATCGGCACGCCCTCCACATGAGTAATAATATCGCCCTCTTGTATATCCGCTAACTGCTTCATTTCATCAGAGAGATCGTTCATTTTAAAGCCGGCAGATCCCCCAGTCATAACCGGCACAGCACCAAACATATTAGCGAGAGCAAAACCATCTTCAGGAGTGCTCTGATTGGAAGAGGATACCTGCTCAGTCTCAATAATCGATTCCGGCTTCTGTAGCAAAATCTGTCTATTGACCCCATTTTGACTGACCACAATTCGATAGGGCTGTATTTCTACAATGATGCTATTGGAACCCAGATCATCGCCTTTCTGATAAACCGCTTCAGGCGAACTATTGACCCTTAGGGTTGCCGAGGAAGCATCTCCCGCCATCACCACACCCAGCAGCCTGGCATTAATAGAAGCGTTGGCCAACTGATCGGCGATTTGCGCAACCTCATCCACCTCTGCTACAGCCAACTCACTGGAAAACCAGTTCCAATTTAA
>CAXEWB010000087.1:0-3319 GCA_963999835.1 uncultured Cellvibrionales bacterium
ATAATCAGTAGTTTAGATTAAAATTGATAGACTTAGTCGAGTACTTTTAAGATCGATTCGCTCAGGTAGTCAATATTGCTAGAATTTATACCTGCAAGATTGATTCTTGTAGAATTGACGATATAAACAGCAAACTCATCGCGCAATCTCTGTAATTGGTTGGCGGAGATTCCTAGAAACGAGAACATGCCTCTCTGTTGCTTGATATGACTAAAATCCAATCCAGAAGCATTATTATTGATACTGTCTGCTAGCAAACTGCGTATGGATTGAATGCGCAAGCGAACAGACTCTAATTCAGTCTGCCACTCTACTCGCAACTGAGCATCTGACAGCACTAGTGACACCAAAAGCGCACCATGAGCGGGTGGCATTGAATAGATTTGTCGCGCAATAGACATCGCCAAGCCATTGACAACTTTTGCCTGCTCAGCGGTTTCGGCAATCAAACTGATGGATCCGGTGCGTTCGCGATAGAGACCAAAGTTCTTAGAACAGGAAGAGGCAATGACTAGTTCCGGCAACTTTTCAGCCATTATACGGACACCGTAGGCATCATCATCCAAGCTCTCACCCAGACCTTGATAGGCAATATCGATGAATGGAATAAACCCTCTTTCTAGGGCCAAGTCTGCAATCTGATCCCAGTGTTGGCGAGTTAAATCAGCACCAGTGGGGTTGTGGCAGCACCCATGGAACAACACTATATCTCCTGCAGGGACTCGGTTGAGGGCCTCCATCATAGCGTCAGCATTAATGCAATGGGTATCATGGTTGTAATAAGGGTACTCTTCAATTTCAAAGCCAGCACTGCCAAGCAGTGGGATGTGATTGGGCCAAGTGGGAACACCCACCCATAATTTAGCTTCTGGCCTAGCGCGACGAATAACCTCGGCGCCTACACGCAGCGAACCAGACCCGCCAGGGGCCTGAAGCGTCACCAAGCGACCAGAATTGTGAATACTATGATCAGATCCAAGCAACAGTTCCATCATATGTTGGTTATACGTGGGATCACCGGCAATACCCTGATAAGACTTCGTCTGCTCCAAGTCCATCAGCAATGTCTCGGCCTTTTTAACCGCAGTCATTACGGGCGTTCGGCCCCTATCATCTTGATAGACACCCACACCCAAATCAATTTTTTGCTCTCTGGAATCAGCTCTAAACGCTGCCATCAGACCCAGAATAGGATCCCCTGCCATCGGTTTCAAATGCTCAAACATTTCGGTTTTCCATATGCTTAAAAATAGTGCCAGTAAAAACGGGATGAGTTTACTATGTATTCAGTAAATTGTTTATAGGTTTGCCTTAAGAAAGCCATACACCAAGCTATTAAACACCTGTGGCTTTTCAGCATGTAGCCAGTGACCCGCGTCATCAATCATTTGCAGATCGCTGTTGGGGAATAAATTCTCTATTGTTGGCCTATGCTTATCCTGAATATACGCTGAATGCTGGCCCTTTAAAAATAGGGCTGGACCAGCATAGGGCTCACCCTTAGGTGCCAACACCAACTTGTTGCCATAGTTGGCAGCAATGGACTCTACATTGAGCTTTAGTTCAAACTGACCAGCGCTTGAACGGCGCAGATTTTTGAGTATAAACGCTCTTGTAGAGGCGTCGATCTGGTATTCAGCCAGCACTGCATCTGCCCCTTGGCGACTCTCTACAACCCCCTCAGATAACTGCTCTAGAGCGCTGATCACTGGACTATTATTCTGCTCTGGATAATCCACAGGAGAAATATCAGCCACCACCAAACAAGCCACCCTATTGGCATAATTCATAGCGACTTGCATAGCCACCTTGCCTCCAAGAGAATGACCAATTAGCACAGCACTGTTCATCTCCAGAGCATCTAATAGTTCAACAATATCGGTTGCCATCACTTCAAGATCCATTCTCTGCTCATGGGGTGAATCACCATGATTGCGCAAATCAACACTGATCACACGGTAATGAGTGACAAGCGCTCTGGCTAAATTACCTAAATTACTCAGAGAGCCAAACATGCCATGCATAAGGATCACCGGCGAACCTGTGCCCTGCTCTACATAATTAAGTTTCATAAACGGCTATTCTATAAAAGGTGCTTAAAAGACTATTTTAAGCCGTTAAACGATAAACAGGTAGTGCTTGTCGCACTATTGGAGAAATAGAATTAGGAAGTTGGGATATACTGAAGATGATAGGCTTGAAACTATTACCCTATGTGGTATTTAACGTTACACTGGCTGTAGACTAACGGTTATAGATTTAAGGTTATAGAGCAACAATGCAATCAATAAATCTATTTCTGTAGTAATAAATAATTAAACAGACATATGGATATGAACTTATTTAATACAAAAGTGGGGCTGGCCTTGGGTGGCGGAGGCGCCAAGGGCGTCGCCCATATTGGTGTACTCAAAGCCCTTGAGGAAGCCAACGTGCAGATAGACTACCTCGCCGGCACAAGCGTGGGCGCCATGGTAGCCTCCCTCTATGCCTTTAATATTGATACAGATACCATCAGCAACCTCGCACGACGTCTCACCATCTCTGATATCACCACCTTTAAGCTGAGTAAAACAGGCTTTTTTACCACTGAATTACTTAGAAAACTGCTTATTGAATATGTAGGTAACGTCAATATTGAAGATGCATCTATCCCCCTAGCCATTACTGCAACGGATATTAATACAGGGGAAGCGGTAATCTTCCGTCAAGGACCGCTTGTCGATGCAGTGTGCGCCTCAGCTTCAATCCCGGGCATCTATATACCCATGACCCTAAATGGGCGCACATTAGTGGATGGCGGTCTGGTGCAAAACGTACCCGTGCAACCAGTAAAAGATATGGGTGCCGGTGTGATTATAGCCAGTCATCTAAGCAGTTTTGACAGCTACGAAGAACCTGAAAATGTACTGGACGTTATGCGCAATGCCTTTGAAATTGCGGTTAGCCAACACACCAAAAGCGAAGTAGACATGGCAGATGTTTTAATTGCTATGGACTTAAGCGACTTTAGCCTTAGAGATAATACTGAGCGCCATGATGAATTATTTGCAATCGGCTACGAAACCGCCACAAAACAACTCAGCAAATTTGCTTGGTATGGCAAGAAAAATATCTTCCTTTACCTATGGCGAATTATTCGTAGCCTCAACCCCTTTAAATTACCCGAGGTGGTAAAGGATGGTAATAAAGGAAAGTGATACAACTAAATTCCACTTATAGGTACGCAAATACGCTAGTTGATATAACGCTGTGATCTACCAGTAGAAACCAAGCGAAAGCGAGAACTCTCTAGCCTTGTCATCTGTGTAGAGAAATC
>CAXEWB010000088.1:0-2476 GCA_963999835.1 uncultured Cellvibrionales bacterium
CCTAAAGCAACTAGAACAGCATGGACTAACTTGGGATGATCAGGTTATTTATCAAAGTGCTCATTTAGAGAAATACCGCGATATTCTGCAGCACTTTCAAGAAAGGCATTTTACCTATTTTTGCAAATGTAATAGACAACGGCTCAATAGTCTCGGGGGTGTTTATGACGGCAAATGTAGCGATCTCGGCTTGACTGCAAAGGATACGTCACTTCGCTTGGCACTTGGTAGAACAGACTTCATAAAGAACTCAAAAACGACTCATATCTCGTTTACTGATCGGGTAATGGCAGATTTTAGCCAGCATATAACGGATGAAATTGGCGACTTCATTTTGCGTCGCCGCGATGGTTTAGTCTCCTATCACATAGCCGTTGTTGTCGATGATCAGGACCAAGGTATTACCGAGGTGCTACGTGGTGCTGATCTACTGGACTCGACACCCAAACAAATCCTTCTACAACAATGTCTCAGTTACCGAACACCAATCTATATCCATATTCCACTTGCTATCAATAAAGAGGGTCAAAAGCTAAGTAAGCAAACCCATGCAAGAGCATTAACTGAGGGTAGGGAAAGGGAAAATATATGGCTTGCCCTTAAATGGCTGCAGCAGAATCCTCCTGATGAACTAAAAGGAAACAGCATCGACGATATTCTAAATTGGGGAATCAATAATTGGCATCTATGCAATATACCTGCATCAATTGAGGGCATACCAGCACCAAATAACATATAAGATGTTATGATGTTCTAGCGCATGGCCAACTTCAATACGCGATGGCACAGACGCGTTGTCACTATCTAAACAAACAGACGGTTAGGTACTTCAGTGATGATGCATATTAAATTATCATCGTCACCATCATATATTCTCAGACAACAGAGTCATGAAAAGAACTGTGGACAAGACACAAATTCTAGTGGTGCAAACTGAAGAAGTTGTTCGCGCCTCAATATGCAACCTTTTGCAACGGCACGGGTACAGTACTGAGCAAGCAGTAAGCGTCAAAGCCGCGAGAAAAAATTTTATCCTTGAACATTTCGATCTCATTATAAGCGGCCTGCGTCTGCCCGGAGACCCGGGCACAGAATTTATCGCATTAGCTAGGCCTGTACCAGTGATTATCATGACAAGCTATGCCAGTTTGCGCTCAGCCGTTGAAACCATGCGTCAAGGCGCTGCAGACTATCTATCCAAACCCTTTGATCAAGACCAATTGTTGGCAAGTGTAAAACGCAGCCTTGCAAAGGCACACCTCAGTAACAGTCGTCGACAAACTAGAGATAATCTGTTGTTGGGTTGTAGTTCAAAAATGCTAGACATTATCAATAAAGTTCAGAGAGCCGCGCCAACATTCTCGCCAGTGCTGATAAGCGGAGAAATTGGCTCTGGAAGAAGAACTGTTGCACAGAATATTCATAGAGCCAGTACCCTAGCTGAATTGCCTTTTGAAACTATTGACTGCGCATCCACTACAGAAGAAGTACTGCACTATGTGCTACAGGATAAAAATGAAAAGACAGTTTTTTTTAAAAATATCAGTGAATTATGCAAAACAAAACAAGCCCTGGCACTAGCAGCAATAGATAGGCAAAATATACGCATAATAGCCTCCACAGAAAACAATCTGAAGACACTGAGTGATTTTGGACAATTTCGTAAAGACCTGTTTTACAGTCTTAATGTAATAAAAATTGATATACCCCCACTGCGCGAGCGTGAGCAAGACATTCCCTTACTCGTTAATTATTTCTTAGAACAATATGCAGCGGAATTTGGTTACTCAGTTAAGATTGAGAAAAAAGTTGTACAAATGCTAATTGACTATGACTGGCCTGGCAATATTAGTGAACTTCAGGATGCCGTCTATCAAGCTGCTATCGAATGTGAACCCGGTGGAACCATAGGTCCTCAAATGCTTTATAAACTTGAAGGCTCTGTCCACAAAAGCAATCAAGAGGATCGGTACAAAAAAGCTATCAACTATAAACGAAGCAATCTTTCACTCGAAGAATATTTTACTCATTTTGTATTACATAATCAGGCTCACATGAGCGAAACTATGCTCGCGCAAAAACTCGGTATCAGCCGTAAATCACTATGGCAACGGCGCTGTAAATTGGGAATCCCACGAGAAAAACAGAAGCCTAATGAGTCGCTTGGTTAAAAGTAAGATAAGGGCTCATTTCATCTTTCGTATTAAGCTATTGAGCAAATAATCGAATGGCTACTGTCACATCCCATGGGTCTTAAGTCACGATCAATAGCAATAATTTACTGAAAAATTACATCTTTTGCTTGTTGATCCGGCCTATTTATGATTATATCTACTTAGCTGAATCTATTTTCAGCTACAATAACAATAAATAATTATAAAAATATGATCTTATTATTGTTCTACAGGGTCTGTCCCTGCGGTGACTGAGGGGGGCTGCTGAAAAGCAACCCTTTTTTATTTGCTACAAGTCCTAG
>CAXEWB010000089.1:0-1858 GCA_963999835.1 uncultured Cellvibrionales bacterium
CCTAAATAAATAAAAGCAGGAATTGTAAGCGGGACAAACAAAATACAATATGCGACAAATGGTCGCACCCCCAATGTACATAGGGGTTTCAAGCATCTATTGAGGGGAAATCATTGCTATTTTTGACGATAAAATTATCTTAGCGCCGAACTGGCCTTATTGACCAAACCTGCGGCGTGATTTATTGCATGAAAAATAATAGTTTGCTCATTACTGCCAGTTATTAGATGAGCCCCTGGACCCATGGCATATATTGGCACATCCTCACCCGAATGCGTTTCAGATTCCTCAGGAATCAGCGCCTCCTGATAGAAGCCGGGCAAAGTAGTATCTACAGTGCTTAAATCTTTTCGACCCGCTGCGATATCGACTGTGTAGCCGACATCTGCGTCAGTCTCCCGCCCTAAATGTCGATGGCCACGACCATTGGCATAGCTTAAAGTCGTATAGGGCTGATTATCTGCAGCAAGTGTGGGTTCACTGTCACCCACAGAAACTACTTTGCCCAGAATTGGATTGCCGCGCTTGGGATAGCCTGCCATGGTAAATACATGGCCATGATCGGCCGTCACAATGATGAGAGTATCCGTTGCATCTGTGCTGTCAATAGCAACTTTAACCGCTCTGGACAGTTCAATGGTATCCTCAAGGGCATTGTAGGCATTGCCTACATGATGAGCATGATCAATACGACCAGCCTCAACCATAAGAAAGTAGCCTTTGGGATTATTATCTAAAATGGCAATGGCTTTTGACGTCATGTCACTCAGAGAAGGCTCTGATGCCTGTTTTTGCTCTCGATCAGTATGGTAGCGAAGATGAGAGGAATTAAATAAGCCCAGCAAACGCTCAGTCTTGTCACTAACTCTGTGGTTAAAATCTCTCAGGTTATCTACGTAAAGCCCCTGCGGGTAAGCTGACTGCCATTCAGATACCAGATTTCGGTTGTCTGGCCTCTGTCCTTTGCTCACACTGTTTGCATCTAAAGCCTCTGTATTAACCAAAGTAGGCAAGAAATGTCGTAAACCCCCGCCTAAAACAACTTCAATGCCATTACTGTCTGCGGCTGCAAATCTCTGCTCAAGATTACTTTCATAGTTAATTAACTGTGAGGCAATGTCTTCGCAGCCTGCCAGAATGGTAGATGCGGACATTTCCGAGGGATCCTCCCAATTACGATGCGCCGATTTAGCGTACAGGGATGCTGGCGTGGCATGGGTTACCCGCGTAGTGGTAACAATCCCCGTAGATAAGCCTGCAATTTCTGCTAAATCAATGACTGAGATCAATTCTTTACCAAAGCCAGAGGCACAGTCACCAACAACTACATCCTCAGAGAGTGATAAGACGCTGTTATTTGTTTTCACACCGGTCACCATGGCTGTTGCGGTACTAGCGGAATCGGATACTTGAGCATCAACCGCATAGGTCTTGGCCAGCCCAGAGAAAGGAAAGCTCTCAAAACTAAGAGTATTTTCTTCACCCAAAAAGCCTTTCTTTTGACCGTCCAAAATACGCGCTGCAGTCACAGTAGTTAGACTCATACCATCACCGATAAATAAAATGATATTTTGCGCGGCACCAATCTCGGTAGTGACCTGTTGAAAAAGTGTGTTTTTATTGCTTACCTGTTGTGCCGCCTCTTTGTACCAAGAATTATGACTATGAGACAGATCTGTAGATAATCTATCTGTTTGATCATGCAGGTTAGTTTCCGACTTGCCACAACCAAGCAGGCTTAAAAAGCATAGAGTAACAAACAGTGGTCTAAACATTTTCAAGCCTTGTCATTAATTGTCAAATCTCAAAATAAGTTAAGATAGTTTAAACAGAGTTTATGTAAATTGCATGAATAGCA
>CAXEWB010000090.1:0-2193 GCA_963999835.1 uncultured Cellvibrionales bacterium
CTGGTACCCGTTGAAGAAATCTGGGGCATAGGTAGACGCCTCGGTAAAAGACTTAATGCTATGGGGGTCAGAACCGCATTGGATTTGGCCGATAGCCCAGAAAAGCTGATTCGAAAACAATTCTCGGTGGTGGTAGAGCGCACCGTCAGAGAACTTAATGGCGAGTCCTGTATAGCCCTTGAAGAAATACCTGCAGCGAAAAAGCAAATTGTCTGCAGTCGCTCATTTGGTCAGCGAGTCACCACCTTTAACCAGATGCGCGAGGCGGTCTGTGAGCATACAGTGCGCGCTGGAGAAAAACTGCGCAAAGAACAACAACAGGCCAAAGTGCTAACGGTATTTATTCGCACCAGCCCATTTAGTACCGATAGACCTCAGTATTCAAATGCTGCCTCCAGTGCGTTAGTCAATGCCACTGACAATACCCGAGATTTAATCGCGCTGGCGGTCAAGCTACTGAAACAGATATGGCGCGATGATTACCACTATGCAAAATGTGGCGTAATGCTCTCGGATTTTTATGCGTCAGGTATCTATCAGCCGGATATATTCGATGTGCTTAATACTCATCCCAAAGGGGACAATAGAAGCGATAAACTGATGACCCTTATGGATCAGGTTAACCGCAAAAATAAGGGCGGTTTATTTTTTGCCGGGCAGGGCATCAAAAAGAAATGGGCCATTAAGCGTGAACATCTATCGCCGGCCTACACCACGCGCTGGGGAGAGTTGCCCAAAGTACGATAAAAAGAGTGCGATAGGAAAGGAGTGCGATAAAAAGTGGATGATAAAAGTTGTGGTAAGAAGGTTTGCTAAAAATTAAGCGGCATCTAGTTTAACTTTATTGACACTATCCAATTCGATGGTTTGCTTAGCCTGCCAGAGATCATAAGTATGTTGCATCGCAAGCCAGCTCTCAGGCGTGCGGCCCAACGCCTTGGAAAGACGCAAAGCCATTTCTGGACTGATACCACTCTGAGCTTTAAGCACCCTATTGAGGGTAGAGGGGGCCACATTGAGTTGCCTAGCCAAATAGCGACAACTCAAATCAAAGGGTTGCATATAAGTTGCCTGTATAAATTCACCCGGGTGGGGCGGATTGTGCATGGTCATCAGTGTTAGTCCTCAATGATAGTCCTCATAATTGAGCAGAAAAACATTGCCCTCAATAAACGCAAAGGTTAAGCGCCAGTTAGCATTGATGGTGATCGACCAAATACCTTTGCGCTGACCCTGCAATTGATGCAGTCGATAGCCGGGGATATCCAGATCCTCAATAACCGTAGCGGTATCTAAAGCTGCCAGTTGCATTCGTAGCTTTGCTGCATGTTGCGGCTGAATACCACTGATACTACCGGTGCTGTAGAAGCGCTTAAGACCTTTGTGCTTAATCGATTTGATCATATAATAAATGTTGCGTGTTGCGCAACGAAAATCATATAAGAATTTCTCTTCAGTCAGGCTATTAACTCTCAATCAAGAGGACCTCATAAAAACTGTAGACCTAATCCTAACTGAGTATAGGATATGAAACATAAAAGGAATAAATTAACCAAAAATTCATTTGTTCGAGTAAACCTCTTACAGTAGGATTCCGAATAACTAACAACTTTTAGTTGCTATCTGGAAACCGCCCTATGAAGTATCAAGGTCAAACTGACTATGACCACCAAGGTCCATCGCCCAAGCAAGGGGTGATACTGTGTAATCTGGGCACGCCCGATGCGCCACAGACAACAGAGCTACGCCGTTACCTTAAAGAGTTTTTAAGCGACCCACGGGTGGTTGAAGTGCCACGCCTGATCTGGTGGTTAATTCTTAACTTAATTATTTTGCGCATTCGTCCGCGCCGATCAGCCAAACTGTATAGAAGCGTGTGGACAGAGGAAGGCTCACCGCTATTGGTACATAGTCGTGCTCAGGTAGAGGGTGTTCAGCGGTTGTTATCAGAGAAGTATAAAAAGGATGTGCCAGTGGTGCTGGGGATGCGCTATGGCAATCCCTCCATGGAATCCGCAATCAAACGCTTAACAGAGCAAAATGTACGCAATATCACTGTCTTACCTCTGTACCCACAATATTCGGGTGCTACCACAGGCTCAACCTTTGATGCCCTAGCCCAATGCTTTACCAAATTGCGTTGGGTGCCAGAATTACATTTTATTGGCGGCTATCACCAAAACCCAGCCTATA
>CAXEWB010000091.1:0-3556 GCA_963999835.1 uncultured Cellvibrionales bacterium
CGGGTTGATGTGCTATTTACCATTACAGAAGATGGTCAGCACTATCATATTCCCCTTTTGCTATCTCCCTATGGTTACTCTACTTACAGGGGCAGCTAGTGACCGAGATCCTTCTTCGTCTACAACCTTTGACTAAGGAGTCCTTCTCAGACTTCGGTGACGTTATCGAAGTCGATAGGAATAATGAGATTATCCCCATCAACTACGGTCTTACCGACCGCCATCATGCACAGTGCACTATCGATACCGATCACCATCAAGGTGAAGCAATCGTCAGCCTCTTTTACAGCCGACCTGTTGTTCTGCCTTTCACAATTAAAGTCATGGAGCGTCATCCACTGGGAAGCCAAACGTTTATTAATATGGACGACAATCCGTATATAGTAGTGGTAGCCAGTGCGGGCGTATTTGATGTTAGTCACCTTAAAGCCTTTCTAGCACGCCCTGATCAAGGCGTACACTATCACAAGGGAACATGGCACCATTACAATCTCTGTCTCAATAAACCCACGCGTTTTGCTGTCATTGATCGCAGAGGTCCAGGCAATAATTGCGATGAAGAATACATCCCAGAAACTATCAAATTGGTAGTTGATGAATAGCTAATGTGCACAGCGCAAACGCTATGAGATAGTTAGGCATCAGTTAGGTCGTAGGCCTTGCCAATGCATAAACCTTCGCGGTCTAACTAAAATAGTGAGTAGGAGCAAATTTGAACACTGAAACGTCCATGAGACAGGCACACCGATGCAGCATATTACATTTTCTGGCAGATCCAGCGAAAGTTCCGGAGAGCCAAGCCTATGAGTATTTCGAAGATGGCATGCTCGTTATTGAGCAGGGCAGGGTCGTTGCTGTAGGTAATGCTGAAGACATATTACAGTCTCTTCCTGCTGAAACAAATTTCATCCATCATCCAAATTGCCTTCTACTACCTGGCTTTATCGATACCCATATACATTATCCGCAGCTTGAGGTAGTTGCCTCTCATGGGGAGAAATTGTTGGAATGGCTGCAGCGATATACCTTCCCTACAGAGGCAAAATTTGCAGATATTGACTATGCGCGTACTGTAGCAGAACGATTTATCAGCGAGTTACTCCGCGTGGGCACCACCACCGCGTTAGTCTTTGCTACAGTGCACCCAGAGTCTGTCGATGCTTTTTTTGAAGCTTGTGAGGCAAAAAATCTACGAATGATCGCCGGAAAGGTGATGATGGATCGCAATGCCCCCGACAATGTCACTGATACTGCTCAAACATCTTATGACGAGAGTAAAAAACTAATCAAGAAATGGCATAATCGAGGTCGTCTGCGCTATGCTGTCACGCCGCGTTTTGCGCCGACTTCTAGTCAGCAACAACTGGACAAAGCGGGACAGCTTTTGCGAGAACATCCCGGCGTGTACATGCATACGCATCTGTCTGAAAATGAAAGCGAAGTGAATTGGGTAAAAGCGTTATTTCCAGAAAGAGAGAATTATCTAGATACCTACGACCACAGCGGTCTTTTGGGGCGGCGCAGTATTTTCGCCCACTGTATCCATCTACAGGATGCAGAATGGAACCGTCTGGCCGAGACCCAATCTGGTATTGCATTCTGTCCTACTTCAAATCTATTTTTGGGTAGTGGTTTATTCGCACTGAGTACAGCCCAGAGAAAATCGATAAACGTTGGTTTGGGCACAGATATAGGGGGAGGCACTAGTTTTTCCGTCCTGCAAACACTCAATGAAGCCTACAAGGTATTGCAACTGCGGGGCGAGACACTGTCACCCTTTAAAGGTCTCTACCTAGCCACATTAGGCGGTGCTGAGACCTTAGATCTAGCTGATACTATAGGTAACTTTGAGATCGGTAAAGAGGCTGACTTCGTTGTCTTAGATAAAGCAGCAACACCACTAATGGAATTTCGTATGGCTCAATGCCAAGACCTATCGGAACAATTATTCGTATTTAATATGCTCGGTGATGATCGAGCCGTAAAAGAAACTTGGTCTGCTGGTGTTAAAGTACATGAGCGTGACAACCTATCGTCAACCATACCGCAAAAAATAGGGCTTAATTGATGGAAACGTACATTCTCGACTGGTTCAGTTTAATCTTTCGCTGGTTACATGTAATCACTGGTGTGGCTTGGATAGGCGCCTCTTTTTATTTTATATGGTTGGATAACCATTTGCAGAATCCGCCGCAATGGAAAAAAGATAAAGGCATCAAAGGTGACTTATGGGCGATTCATGGTGGCGGCATTTATGAAGTGGCGAAATACCAACTGGCGCCAGAAAAAATGCCCGAGACATTACACTGGTTTAAGTGGGAAGCATACAGTACATGGCTCACTGGGATGGTTTTATTAACTATCATCTATTATTTGGGCGCAGATGCCTACTTAATCGATCGCCAGATCGCTGATCTGAATCAGTGGCAAGCAGTACTGATAGGTTTGGGATTTATAGTCGGTAGCTACATCCTATATGAGCTATTGTGTGCCAGCCCCCTCGGCAAAAGCAGCCTAGCAATTAGTGCCATATTAATGATTGCCGCCGTGCTGTTAGCCTATTCACTCACTCATTTGTTTAGTGGTCGTGGTGCTTATATCCACTTTGGCGCGATTATCGGCACGCTGATGGTTGGTAACGTGTTCAGGGTTATTATACCCTCCCAAAAAGCGCTGATTAATGCTGTAGAAAAAAATGAGACTCCCAATCCAAAGTGGGGGGCGAAAGCAAAGTTACATTCAACCCATAACACCTATTTAACCTTGCCACTTATTTTTATTATGATCAGTGGCCACTACCCGATGACCTATGCACATAACGTTAATTGGATAGTGCTATTGGTTATTACTCTTATTACCGCCTTGGCAAGGCATTACTTCATTCTTAAGCATAAAAATATTAACAAGCCACTGATCCTCATTGTGTCTGTCAGCTTTACGCTGATACTGGCAATCGCGATAAGTCCGACACCGGTCTCTGTGACTGCGGTATCCGAGGAGGAGGCTTCAGTCACAACAGAACAAGCCTATGCGATCGTTCAAAAACACTGTACCAGCTGTCACTCTGCATCACCCAGTGATTCGATATTTTCTGTCGCCCCCTCGGGGGTTGTGCTTGACAGCGTGGCGCAGATGGAACAGTGGGCAGAGCCCATTAAGGCGCACACGGTGGACAGCAGAAATATGCCTTTTATGAACAAAACTCAGATGACTGATGAGGAGCGAATGACACTGGGTCAGTGGATTGCTAAAAATACCTCTGATGACCAAAAGTAGGCTATGTTGTCCTAAGGTTTCTGGATATAGCCTCAATCCAAGTATTACAAACGCTCTTTTTGGCTTTATAGCGGGGCAGTGACCCATCATTCATCGCTGAGTGACCGATCGCAGGGCCAGATCTGATGAACTATGGTTTAAGATAATAACTGTATTCAGTATTACGCATTACAAGGGTGTAGAGAGTCTGTCTGCGATCTGGTTAGCCCCCCGGAACCACTGTTCCATGTTGGGACCAGTTTCTTAGTAACTCGTCTATGACTACGGAGCCAATCAGATA
>CAXEWB010000092.1:0-11674 GCA_963999835.1 uncultured Cellvibrionales bacterium
AAATGGCAGAGATGAGGGTACATTCCATGCTTGGCGACGAATAGTGATGGATGTTTTGTTATAGGGCAACTGATAGAAATCAGCACCATTCTTGCTTGCGAAAGCCTCTAATTTATCCAGTGCACCGGCCTGATCAAATACCTCGGTATAAAGCTCAATGGCAGCAGGGTGACTGAAACATCCGGCACAACCACAGGAGGATTCTTTGTCATCCTTACTGTGGGGCGCAGAGTCAGTGCCAAGAAAGAATTTCTTATTGCCACTTGTAGCTGCCTCGATTAAAGCTTGTTGATGGATATTTCGTTTTAGGATGGGTAGGCAAAAAAGATGTGGCCTTATACCTCTAGCTAACATGTCATTGCGGTTGTAGAGCAGATGTTGAGGTGTAATCGTAGCTCCCACGTTATCATTTGCATCGGTTACAAATTGTGTAGCTTGATTAGTGGTTATATGTTCAAACACTATTTTCAGCTCAGGGAAATCATTAGCTATGCGCTGCAAATGCCGATCAATAAAAACTGCTTCGCGATCGAATACATCGATAGCTGAATCTGTGACCTCCCCATGCAGTTGCAGTACCATACCCACTTCTTGCATAGTCTCTAAGACTGGATTGATATTGGCCAGATCAGTTACACCTGAATCCGAATTTGTTGTTGCACCAGCGGGATAATATTTACAACCATGGATAAAACCGCACTCCGCGGCAAGGCGAATTTCCTCTACAGGTGTGTTATCAGTCAAGTAGAGCACCATTAACGGTTGCCAAGATAGTCCATCGGGTAGGTGGGAAAGAATCCTATCGCGATAAGCACTGGCTGCAGCTACAGTAGTCACCGGTGGTGTTAGATTAGGCATTATAATACCGCGTCCAAATCCTCTGGCAGCAGCGGGAACAGTGGTTGCAAGTGCTTGTTGATCGCGAAGATGCAGATGCCAGTCGTCGGGTTGAATGATGCTGATTTGATCCATGAGATGTGTACCCAGAATTTGATTACTAATGCTACATTAAACCCAAGCCTCAGAACAGGCTTTATGAAACAATGATCTGTCTATTCTAAAGATTTTGGTTGAATTGTGAAAATTTGCTTATTTGCTAATAGAGATCTAGCGAGTCAATTGGCCTTAGCCTACTTAATCAAGGGCTTGGATCAACATCACCTATCAATCTTTATCTCTGAGACTGTTGGTAACTCTAGCCACTATGTCGATGCCTTAAAAGAATTGTCCCAGTTTGAAAAGACCGCCATGAACAGTTTAACAATGGATTTCGATCAATTAGCTGAGACAGTGGGTTGCAAGCTGCAGGGTTTTTCTGACTTGAACAACCGTATTAATGCGACTGAGGGGGTTGCGCGCATAAGTGACTGTGACCCTGATCTAATTATTTCTGTGCGCTTTGGTTTGATTATTGATCAACCAATTATCTCACTGCCGAGGTTTGGCGTTCTCAATTTGCACTCTGGGATATTGCCACAGTACCGAGGCGTTATGGCGACGTTTAGAGCCATGTTAAAGGGTGATTCCCATATTGGTTCAACACTACATTACATAAGTGACAGGGGGGTTGATACGGGTGATATTATTTCAATTGAGAAGATACCTATTAACCCCGAATGTTCCTATTTGTTAAATGTTTTGCATCTGTACCCTCGAGGTTGTGATCAGGTCCTTCGTGCAGTAAACGCTATTGACACTATGCAGCCTCTTCTCAGTCGGCCCCAACAAGGACGTCCCAGTTATTATTCATTTCCAAATAATCAGGAGATTGAACAATTTATGGCGTTGGGCTATCGACTGTTTGATCCCACTGAACTTCAGTTAATCAAAGATCTACAGCCATAAACCCCCCACAGACAGACTAATATAGGGTAGAATTCACATCCGCTTTTCTTTGTATAGGATCAAGCATCGTGTCATCAATCAATAAAGTAGTCCTTGCTTACTCCGGTGGCCTAGATACCTCGGTCATTGTCAAATGGCTACAGCAACACTATCAGTGCGAGGTGGTTACCTTTACCGCTGACATAGGTCAGGGTGAGGAGGTAGAACCTGCTCGTGCTAAAGCGCAAGCTCTGGGTGTGAAAGAGATTTATATCGATGATCTTCGTGAAGAATACGCTAGAGACTTTGTGTTTCCAATGTTCCGTGCCAATACCATCTATGAGGGTGAATACCTATTGGGTACTTCTATAGCGCGCCCACTCATTGCCAAGCGACTAATTGAAATTGCCAATGAAACCAATGCCGATGCTATTTCCCATGGTGCCACAGGTAAGGGCAATGATCAGGTTCGTTTTGAATTAGGTGCCTATGCATTAAAGCCGGGTATTCAAGTAATAGCACCTTGGCGGGAGTGGGATCTTAACTCGCGAGATAAATTAATGGCCTACTGCGAGCAACACAGTATTCCTGTAGAGATGAAGCGTGGAAAGAAATCGCCCTATTCAATGGATGCTAACTTGCTGCATATTTCCTATGAAGGTGGCAATCTGGAGGATCCTTGGTCTGAGGCTGAGGATGATATGTGGCGTTGGACTGTGGCGCCAGAGCAAGCACCCGACCAGCCCACTTATTTGACCCTGAGTTATCAGAATGGGGATATCGTAGCAATTGACGGTGAACCCATGTCACCCGCTACGGTGATTGAGTACCTTAACAAAGTTGCCGGTGCCAATGGTGTAGGTCGACTGGACATCGTTGAGAATCGCTATGTGGGTATGAAATCCCGTGGCTGTTATGAGACGCCAGCTGGCACCCTAATGTTAAAGGCTCATCGCGCGATTGAGTCATTAACCTTAGACCGTGAGGTAGCCCATCTAAAAGATGAATTGATGCCCAAGTATGCAAAGCTAATATATAATGGCTACTGGTGGGCGCCAGAGCGCTTAATGTTGCAAAGCGCCATCGATCAAAGCCAAGAGGTGGTCAACGGAGAGGTGCGAGTAAAATTGTATAAAGGCAATGTAACTGTGGTAGGGCGCCGATCAGATGACAGTCTTTTTGATGCCAATATAGCGACATTTGATGATGATGGCGGCAGTTACAATCAGGCCGATGCGGAGGGTTTTATCAAGCTCAATGCATTACGTCTGCGAATAGCCTCTAACCGCGGTCGCAAGCTTTGAAAATAACTCGGACCTTGAGTTAGATCTTGGCTGCGCTCTCACGTTTTCATCTGGCATTTCCAGTTATTGATCTAGAACAGGCTCGCGATTTTTATGGCCGTATTTTAGGTTGCGCCACGGGTCGTGAGTCTGATCGTTGGATTGACTTTGATTTCTTTGGGCATCAACTGGTCGCGCACTTGGTTGACCAAGAGGATCACCCCTCAGCAGTAACCAACGCAGTTGATGGTCATGCGGTTCCGGCTTCTCATTTTGGGTTAATTTTGCAATGGCAGCAGTTTCAAGACATGGCTGAGCGTTTAGAAGGTAAGGGTGTAGAGTTTGTTATTGAGCCTCACGTGCGCTTTGCTGGTCGCAGGGGAGAGCAGGCTACCTTATTTGTCCGTGACCCCAGTAATAATTATCTGGAGTTCAAAGCTTTTCGCGATATAGAGATGCTCTTTGCAAAGGATCTAGATCAATACTAGCAATAGTTGCTGGTTAAGAAATCTGTCCAGTGGTTCTTACTCGTTTGGCACCTTTTATTGGTGCTTCTTTTTGTGCATCTGAACGACGCTTCAACACCCCATCAATGTGGTTTTTAAACGCGATAATAAAGCCCATTACCAAAAATGCACCTGGGGGTAATACAATGGCTAAAAAGCTATAATTTTCTCCGAAGGGACGCACCACCCAGTCTGTGGCGATGGAGCCAAACAGTAAATGCATATCCATAAATAGTGTCCCCTGACCCAATAACTCTCGAGTGATGCCCAGAGCAAGTAGAATCAAAAGAAACCCCAAACCCATCATCAATCCATCCAGTGCAGCCAGACCAACAGTGTTTTTACTGGCAAAGGCTTCAGCGCGGCCGAGAATGGCGCAGTTGGTAACAATAAGTGGTATAAATATTCCCAAGATCTGATAGAGTTCAAATGTAAAGGCCTTCATAAGTAATTCAGTGCAGGTGACAAAGGAGGCGATGATTATCACGAAAATAGGCAGCCTTACAGCATCATTAACATGCTGGCGAATAAGGGATACGATTACATTTGATCCTACCAACACTAATAATGTAGCTAATCCTAGCCCGAGGGCATTGACAACTGACCCAGTAACGGCCAAAAGTGGGCATAGACCCAACAATTGAACAAGTGCTGGATTGTTGGTCCACAGACCATTTTTAGCGAGTTCGCCAACTGTTGTATTGCTCATTGGGTCACCTTCTGCTGACTGGTTGCTGTTGTTTGTTGTGACTGAATTGCCTTGAGCAATCGCTCGCGGTCACTTGCAAAATAATCTAGAGTTTGAGCAATCTGATGAATTACCGCGCGCGGTGTAATAGTGGCACCGGTAAACTGGTCAAAATCGCCCCTATCCTTTTTTACCTCCCAGCGTTCCCTTGTTGGATTGGATAGAGACTTGCCGTTAAAACTGAGTATCCAATCGCTTTTCCTGAGATCTACCTTATCACCTAATCCAGGTGTTTCTCTATGCTCAACAACCCTTACCCCAGCGATTTTGCCATCAAAATTAATGCCGATAATCATTTTGATGTCGCCACTGTAACCCTTGGGTGTCACTGAGGGGATGATGGCTGCTACAGGCTCATCGTCTAATCGGGCAATATAGATATCGCCTCCTTCAGTCAAGCCAAGCGCTTCCCAATACTGCTGTGGTATGGGTTGTAAATCGATTAGCAGGTCATTGTTGTGCCTATCTGTAGGAACAATTTCAAACAATGCGCGCTGGGCAGCAATACGTTCAGACTCGGCAATTCTGTCCTCCGTGAGATGATTTGTAGTAGCCAGAATAAGCGCAGTTACCAGAGCAAAGACTGCCAGTAGTGTGCTATTTTTGGCGATGGATTCACTTAGCATTGTTACTCAATTGCTCCTCGTTTTGTTCACTGCCTAGTCCTGTTGCTTTTCTGTCGCTCTGCGCCGATCCCTATGACCGTAGGTGCGCGGTAATGTATAATTATCGATAAAGGGTGCGGCAAAATTAGCCAGCAGAACAGCAAATGCCACAGCATCTGGATAATTGCCCCAAGCGCGAATGATATAGACTAACAAGCCAATTAGTGCACCATAGATTAGGCGACCGCGATTACTGACAGCAGATGAGACGGGATCGGTAAGGATAAAAAATGCGCCCATTATCGAAGCACCAGATAATAGGTGCATCAGTGCTGATCCAGGACTCTGAGAACTGCCGCTATCCCAAAAAATTACTGAGAGTAAAGTCAAAGTGGCAAGCATTGCGACGGGCCCATGCCAGGTAAATATGCGGCTTGCCAACATGATGATTCCGCCGGCCAAGAACCCAAGATTAACCCATTCCCAGCCAACAGTGACAAAAGTTGCTTGACTGAAAAGAGGATTCTGTTGGTAGATTTGTTCGACAGTGAGACCTTGGGTGTGTTTGAAACTATCTAGTGGCGTAGCTCCTGTTACCCCATCTACGGGTATTGAGTCGGTAAACACTATCTGTAGAGACTCCAGTATACCTGGATGAGACACGCCATCCGGCAGGAGAGCAAGGGGTGTGACCCAAGTTGTCATTTGTACGGGAAAGGAAATAAGCACTATCACATAGCCTACCATTGCCGGATTAAAGGGGTTATAGCCCAGTCCTCCGAATAATTGTTTGGCCACTACAACAGAGAATAAACTACCTGTAACCACAATCCACCACGGGGCTAGGGGTGGAAGTGCGAGTCCCAAAAGAACGGCAGTGACCACTGCGCTGTAATCACTGAGGTAAAATCTAATTGGACGGCCACGCAATTTTAAAATCATAGCCTCGCCGAGCAAAGCGCTGATTGTTGCCAAGAGAACGTTGATCAGTGACCCCCAGCCAAAATGCCAACTAAGCGCCAATAACCCAGGAATGGTGCACCAAAGAACAAGTTGCATGACCTTGGCAGTGCTCTGCTGGGAATGGGAATGGGGTGAGGTGATTTGCTTAAAGACCATTAGTGCAGTTGCTCCGCTAAACGGACCTGTGCCTGTTCAAGTTTTTGTTGTGCACTAGTCACCGCGGCACTGAGGGTATTTAATTTTTCTTTGGTCTCTCCATTTGCGGTAGCAGTGTCGAGTTTCTCCTGAGCTAGCTGCAGGCGCATCTCTGCGCTAGAAACAGCGCGTTTTAGTTTTGCCAACTGCTGTTGTGGCGTGGATTTTTTTGCTGCAGCTCGCGCCTGTGCAGCAGCAATGATATCTGTAGCTGATCCTGAAGCCGTTGATGAAGATTTTGCTTTGTGCACGGCTTCACGGCGGGCGGCACGTTTTGCCTGCTTCTCTTTTTCTGCCGATTCGATACGCTGTTTGTGAAATTCAAATCGATCACGAGCTTGATCGGATTTAATTTTTTCTCTGTTGGCCTTTTGAATTTCGCCCTTGCTGTTGCGGTAATACTGAACTAGGGGAATATTACTCGGACATACGTAAGAGCAGGCGCCACACTCGATACAGTCGAACAGATTATGCGCCTCTAGACGATCATGGTCCTTAGCCTGAGCATACCAAAGAAGTTGTTGCGGCAAGAGAGAAGCTGGACAGGCCTCAGCACATATGCCGCAGCGAATACAGGGCTGAGCTGGTTGATGCGGTGCTATTTCCTCATGACTTGGTGCAAGTATGCAGTTACTGGTTTTCACAATCGGCACATGCTCAGAGGTAAGGCTAAAGCCCATCATGGGTCCACCCATAATCACTCGGCTACAAGCTTGATGATCAAAATTATTATGCTCAAGCAAATAATTGACTGGAGTACCAATCAAAACCTCGTAATTGCGGTTGATAGCGCAGGCCTTACCCGTCACGGTGGTTACTCTGGAAATTAAGGGTTCGCCATCTATGATGGCTCTTTTGATGGCATAGATTGTTCCCACATTGAGACAGACTGTGCCAATATCGGCCGGTATCTTTCCACTGGGTAGTTCTTTGCCTGTGAGAATATAAATCAGTTGCTTTTCTCCTCCAGAGGGGTACTTGGTAGGAAAGGATACCAAACTGATTCCGCTGCTATCGATACAACGATTCAGTTCTGCAATAGCCTCTGGTTTGTTGTCCTCTATACCGATAATAATCTGCGAAGGATTGTTGAGTAGATGACTGAGAATACCGATACCCTTAATAATTTCTTCTGCACGTTCGCGAATCAAGGAGTCATCTGCAGTGATATAAGGTTCGCATTCGGTAGCATTGATGATCAAGGTATCAATAGGACGTTGAAAACCGGAGTTAAGTTTTATCGCTGTTGGAAAGCCCGCGCCACCCAAGCCAGTAATGCCCGCGTCGGCAATCATCTTTAACAGATTCACAGGGCTGGTATGCATAAAATCTGCAACACCTTTGCGCTTGATCCATTTATCTCTCCCGTCACTGGTTATTTCGATGCAAGGTGCCGACATACCTGATGAGTGGGCGATGGGTCGATCTTCGATAGCTGATACAGTTCCTGACGTGGGCGCGTGCAGGTTCACAGAGACTGAACCGGTGGTATCGGCAATTTTCTGCCCTTTAAGAACTTTATCCCCTACGGCTACACAGGGCGAGGCTGGCATGCCTATATGCTGACTGAGAGGCATAACTAGTTTGTCAGGCAGTGGCAGTTCCCCAATGGGTAGAGTGAGTGATTGGTGTTTATTTTCCGCAGGATGGATGCCACCAGGCGTCTCCCAAGTTTTCATCATGCGGCAGCGTCCTCTGTCTTAAATTGAGTGGTTTTATCAGTCACTATAATAGAGTCGGCAATTGTTGGGGATGGCCATCGCCACTCGTCAATACCTTCTTCTACGGGAAGCATATCAATACAGTCCACGGGGCAGGGCTCAACACATAGATCGCAGCCAGTACACTCATTGGTTAACACTGTGTGCATCAATTTTGCGGCCCCCAAAATGGCGTCTACAGGACAGGCTTGGATACACTTTGTGCAGCCAATACATTCATCCTCGCGAATGTAAGCAACGGTTTTTACCTCTATCTCTTGACCATGTTCCTCATCTAATTCTGGTGCCGGAACATCGAGTAAATTCGCAATTGCATTGATCGTAGACTGTCCACCGGGAGGACACTTATTGATGGCATCTCCGGCGGCTATAGATTCTGCGTAAGGGCGACACCCTGGAAAACCGCATTGACCACACTGGGTCTGTGGCAGTAGTTCATCAATTTGCTCTATTACCGGATCGCCTTCTACCTTGAATTTTTCAGCAGCGAATCCCAGAAGGGCACCAAATATCAAACCCAAACTGGCAAGAGCAATCAGTGCAGCGAATATTGGTTGTTGGAGAAAACTATCGAACATTTAAACTAATCCAGCGAAACCCATAAATGCCAGAGACATTAGTCCGGCAGTGATCATGGCGATAGCTGCCCCTTGGAATGGTTGTGGTATATCGGCAGCAGCCAGTCTTTCACGCATTGCTGAAAACAGAATCAGTACCAGAGAAAAGCCACTTCCAGCGCCAAAACCATAGAGAGATGCCTGAGCAAAATTTAAGTCCTTGGCCGCGTTTTGCAGTGCGACTCCGAGGACTGCACAATTGGTGGTAATTAGCGGCAGAAATACCCCTAGAACGCGGTATAACAAGGGGCTAGTTTTTTCAATAAACATCTTAGTAAATTGCACCACCGCGGCGATAACTAGAATAAAGCTTATGGTGCGAAGATACTCCAGTCCCAACGGTATTAGGACAACTTTGTGTACAATATAACTGGCCATAGCAGTCAGCGTCAGTACAAATGTGGTAGCAGCAGACATACCTATAGCAGATTCCAGCTTGTTGGATACTCCCATAAATGGGCACAGTCCTAAAAACTGTACGAGCACATAGTTATTAATAAGTACTGAACTGACCAGAATAACCGCTATTTCTTGCATTGATTTTCCGCATTGCTCCTGTCAGAAAGTATTATCATTGAATCTTCTATCCCTATTCAATATATAAAGAGCATGCTTTTAGTACTTTTAGGAATAAAAGCTTGCTGAAAAGTTTAATTACCTTTTGTCAGAAAGGCCTTATATTGGGTAGGCTAGGTGATCCGCTGACCTGGCGCTGCCCCCGCGTCCGGCGAAAGCAGGTAAATCCCCTTGCCATCGGCTGCTGCCAGAACCATGCCTTCGGAGATGCCAAAGCGCATTTTTCGGGGCTCTAGGTTAGCTACCATGACGGTTAGTCGACCCTCGAGATCCTCAGGCTTGTAGGATGCTTTAATACCAGAGAACACATTGCGTGTCTCACCACCAATATCCAAGGTGAGTGCAAGAAGTTTGTCGGCGCCTTCTACCGATTGTGCCTTCACAATTCGCGCCACTCTTACATCCACTTTGATAAAGTCATCGAAAGTTACCTGCTCAGCAATTGGCTCATCGGCAAGGGGCCCCTCAGATACTTGTGCTGCGGCTTTTTCAGTTTCTTGTTTACTGGCATCTACCATGGCGTCAACCTTCTCTTTTTCCACCCGCTGAAGCAGCGGCTTAAAGGGATTAATTTGATGATCGGTGAGGGGTTTTTTGACACTGTCCCAATTGAGTGAATCATTGAGAAATTCTTCACCGGCAGTGGCCATTGCTGGCAAAACTGGCTTTAGATATGTCAGCAATACGCGAAATAGATTGATCCCAAGAGAGCAAATATCCTGAACTTGCTGATGCTTATCTGCGTCTTTATTGAGCTTCCATGGCTCTTTGCAGGCAATATACTCATTGGCGGCATCGGCTTGAGCCATAACTTCACGGATAGCCTTACTGTAGTCGCGACTTTCGTAATAATCAGCTATTTTGTCTGCAGCGCCACTGACCTGTTGCCACAGTGAGTGGTCTTCAATCGTTGTCGATAAGACGCCATTATTTCCATTAACGATAAATTTGGCACATCGACTGGCTATGTTTACTACTTTGCCCACTAGATCGCTGTTTACCTTCTGCACAAAATCATCAAGGTTTAGATCGATGTCTTCCACAGAGTTGGAAAGTTTAGAGGCATAGTAGTATCTTAGGTACTCAGGATTAAGATGATCTAAATAGCAACGAGCATTGATAAAGGTGCCGCGAGATTTAGACATTTTTTTGCCATTCACTGTCACAAAGCCGTGTACACAGACTTGCGAGGGTGTTCTAAAGTGGGCGCCTGATAACATGGCTGGCCAAAATAGGGCGTGGAAATTGACAATATCTTTACCGATAAAATGGTATAGCTCGGCACTACTATCGGGCGTCCAAAATTGATCAAAATCTAAAGACTCTCTATCGCAGAGGTTTTTAAAACTTGCCATGTAGCCTATAGGTGCATCGAGCCAAACGTAAAAATACTTGCCCGGTGCATCGGGGATTTCAAAGCCAAAGTAAGGGGCATCGCGACTTATATCCCATTCTTGCAGACCACTGTCTAACCATTCTCCCAGTTTATTGGCCACTTCGTCTTGAACAGCGCCACTGCGAGTCCATGTTTTTAGGAACTGGGTAAATTCTGGTAGCTTGAAAAAGTAGTGGGTAGATTCCTTTTCAATCGGTTTAGTGCCAGATAGGACAGAGACAGGGTTGATCAAATCCGTTGGCGAATAAGTGGCACCACAGGATTCGCAGTTATCACCATATTGATCTTCCGCCTTGCATTTTGGGCAAGTGCCCCTTATGTAACGATCCGCCAGAAATAACTTCTTATCGGCATCATAGGCCTGAACTATCTCCCGTTTAGCGATATAGCCATTATCTTTCAGGCGCTGATAGATTAGCTCAGACAATTCACGATTTTCATCACTGTGAGTGCTGTGATAATTATCTACAGAGATTAAAAAATCTCTAAAATCTGCTTCATGAATACTGCGCATATCGGCAATATGCTGTTCCGCACTGATGCCTTTTTCATCTGCTTTAAGCATAATGGCTGTGCCATGGGCGTCGTCTGCAGATACGTAGTAGCATTCATGTCCGCGCATGCGTTGAAAGCGCACCCAGACATCAGTTTGCGTATACTCTAGAATATGGCCAAGGTGCAGTGCTGCATTGGCGTAAGGGAGCGCGTTAGTGACCAAAATTTGGCGTTTTTCTGACATGCTAGGGATCTTTTTCTCGGTGAAAATCAATGACCGCAACTATAGCCATTTTGAACAACTTTTTCATGTGCAATTAAAGAATTGCATACAATAGCTGTAAAAAGGACAGAGATGAGGTGTTCCAGTGTTAAATCAAGTTAAATATATTGTCGCAGTTGCCTCCGGAAAAGGTGGTGTGGGTAAATCCACCACGGCGGTCAATTTGGCGCTGGCTTCAAAAGCACTAGGCAAGCGTGTTGGGTTGCTAGACGCTGATATCTACGGTCCCAGTATCGCTATGATGTTAGGTATAGCGAATAACCAACGTCCCGAAGTTGTTGATGAGAAATGCTTTAAACCTGTTATGGCCCATGGTCTAGCAACCATGTCCATAGCCTATCTGGCTACGGAGCAAACCCCCATGGTATGGCGTGGGCCTATGGCTGCTGGTGCTCTTCAACAATTGCTAGGACAGACTCAGTGGGGTGAACTGGACTTGTTGGTGGTCGATATGCCCCCAGG
>CAXEWB010000093.1:0-5218 GCA_963999835.1 uncultured Cellvibrionales bacterium
CATTACGATTATCTGATTCTTGCCACTGGCACCCGTGCTAGGCAACTACCCGTCCCTGGTGCCGATTTGCCTCAGATTAAGTATCTGCGCACCCTAGCTGATGTTGATGCAATTAAACAATACATAAAGCCAGATGCTAAATTACTGATTGTTGGCGCTGGTTATATTGGTTTAGAAGTGGCGTCCTCGGCGGTAAAACAGGGCGTTCAGGTCAGGGTGATAGAGGCTATGGATAGAGTCTTGGCACGGGTAACCAGCCCTGTGGTCTCGGAGTTCTATCAATCTGTGCACCGGCAAGAGGGTGTTGAGATCCGTCTGGGAACGGCGCTCAATAAATTTGAGCAGCAAGGTGATCACTGTATTGCCGAGTTGGGTGATGGTGAGCAGTTGGCTTTTGACTGTGCCCTTGTTGGTATTGGCGTTATCCCCAATATTGAATTGGCCGAACAGGCTGGTCTGGCCTGTGATAATGGTATTGTGGTGGATAAATTTACCCAGACCGAAGATCGCGCTATCTTTGCTGTTGGCGACTGCAGTAATCATCCAAATTTTATCTATGATCGGCGTATTCGGTTGGAATCCGTGCCCAATGCGATTGCCCAAGCCAAGACAGCCGCAAGCGTGATCTGTGGCAGTGCCGAGGCCTATAATCAACTACCCTGGTTCTGGTCTGATCAATACGATATCAAGCTACAGACTGCGGGTTTGCTTCAGGACTATGACGAGGCGCTTGTTGAGGGAGATATCAGTGCCAGAAAATTTTCGGTTTCCTATTTCAAAGCTGGGCGGCTGATTGCACTGGATGCGATTAATTCTCCAATGGCGTTTATGCAAGCAAGAAAATCAATTGTTGCTGAGAATGAAGGCTAAAGGATCTAATGCTGAATCCGGCATTTGAATCTCATCAATTGGTGAGTATTGGACGCATGGTGAGTGAGGGTTTAGGGTTGAGTGTGGTACCCAGTACCAGTCGTGCTCAAATGGAAGAGATGGGCCTGTGTTGTCGGGCTATTTCTGGGCCGGTGATTACAAATGAGGTGGGTATTATAACCCGTCACCAAGCGCAGCTTTCTGTGACCGCACAGGCAATGCAGCGACTAATAAGACCGATCAAAAAATAGCGCTATGTGTCGGACTGTTCTCTGACTGTGAACAGTCACTAATCTTGTCAGTCGTTGGAGGCGTAAACTGGGTTATCGCATAATATATCATCCGCGCTGAACGGTTGTGATGATTGTATTTCTTCAGAGGAGACTTAATATGACCTACAGTAGACCATTGATTATTTCTTTTATGGTATGTCTGCTCGGCTGTGCGGACAGGCAGCCACTGGCAACGGTTGACTATGTTGATATTGAGAAATTTATGGGCGACTGGTATGTGGTTGCCAATATACCCACGATGTTTGAGAAAAATGCACACAATCCCATTGAGTCCTATCGCCTCAATCCTGATGGCTCAATTGCCACGACTTTCACATTTAACAGTGACTCTTTCGAGGGTGAAGAAAAGGTTATGACAGCGACAGGTTTTATCAAAAATAAGCACACCAATGCGGAGTGGGGCATGCAATTTATTTGGCCCATCAAGGCAGACTATCGCATCGTTTATTTGGATCAAGACTATCAATACACAGTGATCGGGCGCAATAAACGAGACTATCTATGGATAATGGCTCGAGAGCTCCCCATGCCTGATGAGGTCTACAGCGATCTGCAAACGCTGCTAGCAACTATGGGTTACAATATCGAGACAATACAGCGAGCCCCCCATCTGCCTATAACACAGTAATAAAACATTAAGTTCATGAAAATAGCCATCATAGGAACAGGCATTGCTGGAAATGTGGCCGCCTACCACCTCAATAAAAAGCACGATATTAGCGTGTTTGAGTCCAATGATTATGTGGGTGGTCACACGCATACCCACGATATTGAGTTACAGGGTAAGCAGTACTCAGTGGATACAGGTTTTATTGTTTTTAACCACAAAACCTATCCCAACTTTGTAAAGTTGTTGAATCAGTTGGGTGTTTCCGAGCAACTGTCAACGATGAGTTTTGGCGTCAAGTGTCAGAAAACCGGTCTTGAGTATATGGGCTCGACAATCAATAGCCTTTTTGCTCAGCGACGGAATTTGTTGCGTCCTGCCTTCTGGAAAATGATTCGTGAGATACTTCGCTTTAATCGCGAAGCGAAAGCCATAGTCAGTTCAGACGAGGATAATATTACCCTTGGCGACTATCTACAGCAGGGCAACTACAGTCAAATGTTTATTGAATATTACCTCGTGCCGATGGCTGCCGCGGTTTGGTCTGCCGATCTTACGCTGATGTATCAATTTCCAGCCCGATATCTGATCCGTTTTTTCCATAATCATGGCCTGCTAAATGTGCGCGACCGCCCTGATTGGTATGTCATTAAAGGGGGGTCGAAAACCTATGTCGAAGCGTTGACTCGGGAGTTTAAAGACAAAATTCGCCTGTCCTCACCGGTCACCAAGATCGAGCGCCTAGACAAGGGTGTGGCTATTACCAGCCGTCAGGGTACGGAGCAATTTGATGCTGTATTTATTGCCTGTCACAGCGATCAGGCTCTGGCTTTACTGCATGCGCCTACAGAATTGGAGCAGCAAATATTGGGTGCTATTCGCTACCAGCCCAATGAGATACTGTTACATACAGACAGTTCTGTGATGCCAACGCGCAGGCGCGCTTGGGCAGCATGGAACTTTCACCTCCTAGATGGCAATCAGGGGCGAGTGCCGGTCACCTATAATATGAATATTTTGCAAAGCTTGGATTGTGAGGAACAATTCTGTGTGACACTGAACAACAGTGACGCTGTGGATCCAGCTAAGGTTTTAAAGCGTCTAAATTATCAACATCCCATCTATACGCAGGCGTCAGTCGCTGCCCAAGCGCGACAATCTGAGATCAATAAAAATGGCCTATACTTTTGTGGTGCCTACTGGCGCTATGGCTTTCATGAAGATGGTGTTGTCAGTGCGATGAATGCGCTGCAGGACTTTGAGCAGGACATGCAGTGAATAGCTGTATTTACAGCGGTACGCTGGGTCATTGTCGCCATGTCCCCGCTGTCAATAGCTTTCGCTATGATGTCTTTATGCTGTATTTAGATTTAGATGAATTGGAGACGGTTTTTAAACCCTATTGGCTGTGGTCTACTTGCAGAGCGAACTTTGCCTGGTTTAGGCGCGCAGACTATCTCGGTTGTGCGAAGCAGTCATTGAGTCAATCAGTGCGCGATCTGGTTGCTGAGAAAACTGGCAATACCCCCACAGGTCCCATCCGCTTGCTAACCAACTTGCGTTATCTATTTTATAAATCTAACCCAGTGAGTTTTTACTACTGTTTTGAGGCAGATGGCAAAACGCTGCACAGCGTGGTGGCTGAAGTCACTAATACCCCCTGGGGGGAGCGCTATTGCTATGTGTTAGGTGAACAGCAGCGCACTCAATCTAAAGAGGATGGAAATGACCACTGTTTTCAGACTGCAAAACAATTTACGGTCTCTCCGTTTATGTCACTGGATATGGATTATTGGTTTAAATTTTCCATGCCCGCTGAGCAGTTGCGGGTTGCGATGCAAAATCACCGTCAGGGAGAAAAAATATTTGATGTCGAATTGTCTCTGCAAGCACATTCAATCAATTCGCTCAATCTGGCCAAACAATTGCTGAGAATACCCCTAATGACTGTTAAAGTAACAGCGTCTATATATTGGCAGGCCTTAAAAATATGGTGTAAGGGCGTTCCATTTCTTGGCCATGCTGGGGAAAAGCACTAAATTGATGATGAGAACTTTACTATGAGCAAACATACCTCTGCGCCAATAAGAAAAGATCAATGGCGATGGGTCGACCGATTTGCCCGCAGGGCACTACTTGCCCGTCTGCAAAAAATTACCTTTGGACAGTTACGTATTGTTGACAGTGATGGAGATCTAACCTTTGGTAACCAACAGCAGGCGCACACGCCAGCCGTGCAGATAAATGTTGTTGATCCGGCCTTTTATGCTGACGTTGTGTTCGGTGGCACTGTGGCTGCAGGAGAGGCTTATATGCAGGGGTACTGGAACTGCAATAACCTCACGGACTTGATTCGTATTATGGTTCGTAACCGACAGGTGCTGGATGACTTAGAGGGCCCATTAACCGGATTTAAGAACGCTCTATTGCGCTTGGCCCACTGGTTTAACCGCAACAGTCAGGATGGTAGTCGACGGAATATCAAGGCTCATTATGACTTGGGTAATGATATGTTCGAGACTTTTCTCGACCCTAGCATGATGTACTCAAGTGCTTATTATTCGCAGCCAACATCAACCCTAAATCAGGCTGCTGAGGCCAAGCTAAAACGCATCTGTGACAAGCTGCAACTCAGTCCCAGTGATCATGTGATTGAGATAGGTACTGGGTGGGGAGGGTTTGCTATTTATGCAGCGAGTCACTACGGCTGCAGAGTAACCACCACCACTATTTCCAAACAGCAGCATGATTTGGCTAAACGGCGCATTGTCGACGCAGGACTTGAGGATAAGATCACATTGCTTATGGAGGACTATCGGGACCTTCAGGGATGCTATGATAAATTGGTGTCTATTGAGATGATCGAGGCGGTAGGGCCTCAGTATCTTGATACCTATTTTGCTAAGTGTAGTTCGCTTCTAAAGCCCGATGGTATTATGTTGATTCAGGCAATTACCATAGCAGACCAAAACTATGATCGTGCTGTGAAGTCTGTCGACTTTATTCAGCGTTTTATCTTTCCCGGTGGTTTTATCCCCTCGGTCAGCGCCATCGCCAATTCCATCAAAAAGGTTACCGATATGCGCCTGTTTCACCTTGAAGATATCGGTCCCCATTATGCTAAGACACTTGAACACTGGCGACAACGCTTTTTTGATAATATCGAGCAGATCAAGGGGTTGGGTTATTCTGATCAGTTTGTTCGCATGTGGGAATTCTACCTCTGCTACAGTGAGGGGGGGTTTTTAGAGCGCGTACTGGGCGACGCTCAACTGGTGTTTATTAAGCCACAGAATCGCATCGACTGGCGGTTGTCTCAGATTTAAGTTTAGAGGAAAGTGTTTGTTAGATAGGATTGATCAGACACTTAGTTGATGGCCTAACTCTCTACAAAGGCGCGCTCAATAACATACTCCCCCATACTGCTACCGCGCGATTCGCAGAAGCC
>CAXEWB010000094.1:0-9475 GCA_963999835.1 uncultured Cellvibrionales bacterium
CTTTTCCTCTTTGCGATTAAAGCAATAGGGTATGTCAATGCCATGAGACTCTGACAGCGCCACTGAGGTGGCGGCTGCAAGGGCTATACCCTTATAGGCAGGACCAAATAAAACATCAAAGTGTATGCCTGAATCCACAATGGCCTTCGCATAGCAACGTCCCAGAGCAGCGAGAGCTGAGCCCGAATAGAATTCCCCTGCATTGAAAAAATGCGGTGAAACACGCCCTGATTTCAGGGTGAATTGGCCAAATTTTAGTGCCCCAGAATTAATGGCAGTTTCGATAAAGTCTGTTTTATAAATTTCCATTGTTTCAAAATCTTCATTATCTAGTAGGCATGGATTACAGGCATTACTGCGCTAGCGCCATTTTTTGTACGCGAATAAGATCGTTAATTCCTGTAGTTGCTAACTGCAACATATCACTCAGCACCTCACCACTAAAGGGCGCAGCCTCGGCGGTGCCTTGTATTTCAATAAAGCCACCCTTTGCGTCCATCACAACATTCATATCTGTATCGGCATTTGAATCCTCAGGATAATCCAGATCTAAGACCGGTGTACCTTTGTAGACACCCACGGAAACAGAAGCGACCATCTCAATCAGAGGGTCACCTGTAATAACCTCGTTGCGCTGCAAATGTCGAATAGCATCGACCAGAGCAACACAGGCCCCAGTTATTGAGGCTGTTCTGGTACCTCCGTCCGCTTGAATGACATCACAGTCGATATGAATGGTGTTCTCCCCCAGTTCTTTTAAATCAACAGCAGCGCGAAGCGACCTACCGATCAAGCGCTGAATCTCCTGGGTGCGACCACTTTGCTTGCCCCTTACAGCTTCGCGCCCCATTCGACTATTGGTAGAGCGTGGCAACATGCCATATTCCGCGGTAACCCAACCCTGTCCAGTTCCGCGCAAAAAACGCGGCACACTGTTCTCTACACTGGCTGTACAGATCACCTTGGTATTGCCAAATTCAATTAATACCGAACCCTCTCCATGACAGGTGTAGTCGCGCGTTATCTTAACTGGCCTCAATTGTTCCGCACGCCTTCCGCTAGGTCTTGTCATAATGTGTGTCCTATAGAGGGATAAAAGTTGCATGGATTGTAACAAATCTTACACCCAATGGATTGCCTTTGTTAGAATCGCGCAAGTAATTTGATGGCATTAATAGGCCCTGGAGGAATTATGCCCCGCAGCATGACAGCATTTGCCCGAACAGTGAACGACTTTGATTGGGGATCGATCAGTTGCGAGCTGCGCTCGGTCAATCATCGTTATTTGGAAATTAGTTTTCGCATGCCAGACACCCTCCGCGAGTTGGAAGCACAATTGCGCGATAGTGCGCGCATAAAACTCAACCGAGGCAAGATCGACTGCGCAGTTAAAGTCACGTTCAATAACAATGCTAATAAAGCAACCATCAACAAGGAACTGGTCCAGCAGTATATAGATGTGGCCCAAGATATCGCCCAGCAGATAACAAATCCTGCGCCCATTTCTCCGCTAGATATTATGAACTGGCCCGGCATTTTAAAGGATCAGGAGGTAGAAACTGAGCTGATACAAAAAGCCACATTAGACAGTTTTAATTTGGCTCTGGAGCAACTATTTGAGAGCCGCCATCGCGAGGGTGAGAAGCTTGCAGACATGATTGAGCAACGCCTAAAAGGGATTGAAGATGAGTTATGCAAAGTGCGACAGCACCTGCCGTCAATTCTTGATCAACAACGTCAGCGCCTCAGTACAAAACTTCTGGAACTGAAAAGCCAGTTAGATGAAGAGCGCTTAGAACAGGAGATGGTTATTATTGCTAATCGTAGCGATGTCGATGAGGAGTTGGATCGCTTGGATGCCCACATAAGTGAAATACGGCGTGTGCTGAAAAGCTCGGATTCAATTGGACGACGCTTGGATTTTCTGATGCAGGAATTAAACCGCGAGGCCAATACCTTGGGTTCAAAATCCATAGCCGGCATCACCACTCAAGCTTCGGTTGAGCTAAAAGTACTTATAGAACAAATGCGTGAGCAGATTCAAAATATTGAGTAGGCACATCAGTTAAAATTCTATGAACTCTCTGGGTTTAAATCCTACTGTTACAACAGATATAATCTACTCATGGCTATTGGAACCCTTTTTATAATTTCAGCACCCTCCGGTGCGGGCAAAACAAGCTTGGTCTCAGAGCTACTAGGTGAACTGGATAACATCCAAGTATCTGTCTCTCATACCACACGGAGCAGCCGCCCGGGAGAGCAAGACGCTGTGAATTATCACTTTGTTTCTCAAGAACAGTTTGAGTTAATGGTGTCGGAAGGACAGTTTCTTGAATATGCAGAGGTATTTGGCAATTTCTACGGTACCTCCAAAGAATGGGTGCAAAGCACGCTAAATAAGGGTATTGACGTTATTCTGGAAATCGACTGGCAAGGCGCACAACAGGTGCGTGAAAAATTTTCTCGTCAGGTAAGTATTTTTATCCTGCCACCTAGTAAACAAGCGCTTGTTGAGAGGCTCAAGGGCCGTGGTCAAGACGAGGTTGAGGTGATCGAAAAGCGCCTAGCCGCAGCGACTGAAGAGATGAGCCATTTCGCTGAGGCTGATTATTTGGTGGTCAATGATGATTTTAACACTGCTCTTGGACAACTAAAGTCAATAATACGTGCAAAGCGCTGTCATATGCCCGTTAGGGAACATGAAAAATTACTCGCAGATTTATTGTCGTAACCTCTATGTTTAGGTAAACTTGTCTGTCCGATTGTGGTCACAATACTCGATGACCACAAAATTCCAATTAATTTATGCACGGCGGAGAAAAATGGCTCGCATTACTGTAGAAGATTGCTTGAATTACGTGGATAACCGTTTTGAACTGGTGATGTTAGGCTCCAAACGAGCCCGACAAATCGCTGTCGATGGTCGTCCTGCCTTGATAGATGCAGAAAACCACAAACCTACGGTGCTCGCACTGCGTGAAATTGAGCAAGGTCTCATTAATTCAGATGTTATTAAGGAAATTGATCGCGACTACGAAATTGTTGAATCGGAAGAGCATTCTGACGACGAAACAACTCAAGACGCTATCTAAATAACATTGATGGGAGGAGGGCCTCAGACAGGTGCTTTCAGTACTGACCGACAAGCTCTCCAACTATCTCGACTCGCAGCAAGTGAAAAAAGTCGAGCGTGCGTATAAGTTCGCCGAACAGTGCCACTCGGGACAGATGCGCCAAAGCGGCGATCCCTACATCACTCACCCCCTCGCAGTCGCCAATATACTCGCCGACATGCATCTTGATCATGAGAGCCTTATGGCTGGCCTACTTCATGATGTTATTGAGGATACCGGTGTTAGTAAAGGGCAAATCAGTCGCCGCTTTGGGCGAACCGTTGCAGACTTGGTGGATGGTGTCAGCAAGTTAAGCGGCATCGAATTTGAAACCAAAGCACAGCTGCAGGCAGAAAGCTTTCAAAAAATGACGCTTGCTATGTCCAAGGACATTCGTGTGGTCCTAGTGAAGCTTGCAGATCGCCTTCATAATATGCGCACTCTGGGTGTACTAGCACCAGAAAAGCGACGACGTATCGCCAGAGAAACCTTAGAAATTTATGCGCCTATCGCCCATCGATTAGGTATCAATGATGTGCGCATCGAATTTGAGGATCTGGGATTTGCTAGCATGTATCCGCTGCGCTATCGACGTCTCAGGGAAGCGATGAAGGCGGCTAAAAAAAATCGTAATGAAATAGTCACTGAAATTCATCAAGCAATTGAAATGCGCCTTGAAAAAGAGTCGCTTCCAGCCAAAGTTCAGAGTCGTGAAAAACACCTCTGGAGTATCTATAAAAAGATGCGTGGCAAGAAAAAGTCCTTCCGCGATATCATGGATGTGTTTGCGTTCCGTCTAATCGTAGAATCGGTCGATGACTGCTACCGCACCCTGGGTATCATGCATAATATATTTAAGCCTGTGCCAGGGGAATTTAAGGATTATATTGCCATACCTAAGGCCAATGGCTATCAGTCTTTACACACTGTTTTGGTGGGAATGCACGGCGTGCTAATTGAGGTACAAATCCGCAGCCAAGAAATGGATAAGATGGCGAATTATGGTATCGCCGCTCACTGGGAGTACAAATCTGGCAATGATACCATTGAGGCTAGTCAGCGCCGCGCCACAATATGGGTTCAGGGCCTATTGGATATGCAAAAGCAAGCCGGGGACTCACAAGAATTTCTCGAGCATGTAAAAACCGATCTTTTCACAGATGAAATTTATGTGTTCACGCCCAACGGTCGAATTGTTGAGTTACCCTCTGGTGCTACTTCCATCGACTTTGCTTACTCAGTTCATACAGATTTAGGCAATAGTTGTATTGCCTGTCGCATCGACGGGGAACTTACCCCCCTTTCGGAGCAACTTGAAAGCGGTCAAAAAGTTGAAATTATTAGTACAGAGGGTGCGCAACCTAATCCCAACTGGCTCAATTTTGTGGTTACTGCAAAAGCGCGCAGTGCTATTCGTCACTTTCTTAAAAATCAGCAACACGATGAATCGGTAGATCTAGGCAAGCGACTTTTAGACCGGGCACTGGCCAACCACGGTACTGCTTACAATCAACTCAAGAAATCTGAAATTAAACGACTACTTAAAGAGACCTCAGCACCCACCTTTGAGCATGTCTTACAACAGATTGGTCTAGGTAACAGCATGCCCTTTGCGGTGGCTAATCTACTGGTGCCGCCCTCAAAACGCAAAGTCAGTGAAGATAGGCGCAACCCATCCCTTGATGTGGTTATAGACGCGTCTGAAAGCCTGCTGGTGCAGTATGGCAAATGTTGTCACCCAATACCGGGGGACCCCATACTGGGCCACGCCAGTCCGGGTAAAGGGTTAGTGGTTCACACGGAATCCTGTCGCAATTTAAAGGAGATTCGCTCTAATCCTGAAAAGTGTATTCCCCTGAGTTGGTCAGCAGAAGTTCAGGGCGAGTTTCCGGTGGAAGTCAAAGTCGAGATTACACCAGAGAGGGGCTTTGTGGCTGCGCTAGCGTCGCGAATGACTGAGGAAAACGCCACAATCGAAAAAATTAATATTATCGAAAAAGATGCCTTCACCAGTATCGTTGATGTTGTAATTAGTGTTCGTAACAGGATACATCTTGCGGATATATTGCGCCGCGCCAGAAGCCTTGCTCCTGTGAGGCGGATTTACAGAGTTAAAAATAAATAGTCTGATCGAGGAAAACGCTATGACCAACAAAGCTCATATCTATACTGAAAATGCGCCCGCTGCCATTGGCCCTTACAGTCAAGCAGTGAAGGTTCATCAGACCGTTTACCTATCTGGACAGATTCCACTGAATCCCAAAACGATGGAATTGGTAGAAGGTGATATTCAAAAGCAGGCGCGTCAAGTATTCGCTAATCTGCGCGCTGTCTGTGAAGCCTCTGGCTCTGACCTGAGCGGCATTGTTAAGCTCAATATCTATCTCACAGACTTGAGTCATTTCGCAGCTGTTAATGAAGTGATGGCTGAACTATTTCAGGAGCCCTATCCAGCCAGGGCAGCTATCGGTGTCAAAGAATTACCTAAGGGGGCAGAAGTGGAAATGGATGCCATTGTTGTCACATAAACGTGGCCACTATTGCTCATTAGTCAAAAGGGAAAGGTATCCCTCTCGGTAGGTGGGGTACCTAAATTGGTAGCCCGATTCCAGAAGGGCGCGGTTGTCACAACGTCTTGTTGGGCCGCTTTTAACAGATTCTTCTTTAAGCTCAACCCCTATTTGGGAGGCTAGCCAGCCTCTAATATCATGTTGCGTCACTGGCTGGGAGTCAGAGGCCACATAAACTGGTTGCAATATTTTATTCTGCTCATGTAATTTAATCATGTGTGCTATCACCCCAGCACAATCTTCACTGTGAATTCGGTTGCTCCAAAGCTCGGGCTGTGATGGACGCCCTTTTCCTTCACGAACTTGACTGAGCATTCTGGTTCGTCCCGGACCATAAATTCCAGAAAATCTAATCACTGTTTTTACACAGGGTAGTTGTTGAACAATTTCCTCGGCAGCTAGTAGTATACGACCGGAGAAGGTCTCAGGCTGGGTTGCAGAATCCTCATCCACCCAATCGCCATGGGCATCGCCATAAACACTGGTGCTGGACACCCAAATAACCAGTTGCGGCTGTCTCTCCAAAGCGCCAAGTGCTTGCTTGATTGACATTGCTGTCTCTAAGTAGGCATTTCGGTAGGCCTGCTCAGTGAATTCATCAGGCGTCAGAGTAGCCACCAAAATATCAAAACCCTGAGCAAGAACTGTCTGCAACTGACTTTGATTGGTAGCATCTCCTGATAGGGGAATGATATTTGAAGGCAGCCCTTCGGGATTGCGCTTGAGACCAAAGCATTGATCTTGGTCATATAGTAGAGGTGCCGTTCTCTGGGCAATATCACCACAGCCAATAAAAAGTATTTTCAATTGATCTTCTCACTTTAATTAAAATTAGCTATCATCACTAATTCTCTACTGTAGGCAAAAAATTAAATGACACTGACCGAACTTCGTTACATTACCACTTTGGCACAAATACAACACTTTGGACAAGCCGCTGAACGCTGTAATGTCAGCCAGCCAACTTTGAGTATAGCGGTTAAAAAACTCGAGGGTGAACTTGGGGTCGATCTTTTTGAGCGTACTAAAAGTCATGTGCGGCCAACGCCCGTTGGTGAGCAAATCATAGCACAGTCACAACGGGTGCTTGAGGAAGCAGCGGCTATTAAAGATATAGCCTCAGCTGGCAAAGACCAGCTAAATACACCGCTCCATATCGGAGCAATTTTTACCATTGGGCCCTATTTATTTCCCAATTTTATTCCCCAGTTACAAACCAGCGCTCCTAATATGTCCTTGGTTATTGAAGAGGGATATACAAGTTCCCTCAGAGAGCGACTGCGCAATGGGGAGGTGGATGTGATTATCGCAGCACTCCCCTTTACTGAAGCGGACGTTGTGGTTCAGCCTCTCTATGAAGAGTCTTTTGTATTAGTACTTCCAGAGGGACACCCTTTGACAATCATGGAAATGGTTAAGCATGATGATTTAGATAATGAAAATATATTATTACTTGGGGAGGGCCATTGTTTTCGTGACCAAGTGATAGAGGCCATGCCCAATATCAATAAAAGCCCCATCAGCTCTGCGCAAATTCGTACAATGACCGAGGGCAGTTCACTAGAAACTCTGTGCTATATGGTAGCCTCGGGTCTCGGTTTGACGGTGCTACCTCTAACTGCCACCCTCGGTTCCCATTTTAAAAATTCAGGTTTAGTCACACGTCCATTTGCTGACAGCAGTGCCTCGCGAACAACTGCCCTTGCATGGCGAGCGAGCTTTCCCAGACATAAGGCTATTGATGCTCTGCGCAATGCCATTCTTCAAGGCGGCATCAACAGTCGCGATAATGACATAAAACCCCTACTGGTTAATCGCTGATGTCTGACCGACCTTTGGAACAAATTACTATCGATCAGTTGCGTGGCATTGGTCCACAGTTTGCCAAGCGTCTGCGTAAATTAGGTCTGTACAATGTACAGGATCTTTTATTTCACCTGCCCCTGCGCTATATAGACAGAACCAAAATTACGCCCATTGGTAGCATCCAACCCATGACGGACGTGGTACTCGAGGGAGAGATCAGAGCCTCAGATATTGTCTATGGACGCCGGCGAAGCCTAGTGTGCAAACTACAGGATAACAGTGGCATCACAGTATTGCGTTTTTTTCATTTTAGTCGGGCCCAACAGGAGCGTCTTAAACCCGGCACGCGCTTACGCTGTTTTGGCGAGGTCAGACGCGGTAGGTTTGGTTTGGAACTCTACCATCCTGAGTACCAATATCTAGATACCAAAAGCACACCAGACTTGGAACAGACCCTAACGCCAATTTACCCTGCCACTGAAGGTCTGACACAAACTCGCCTCAGAGACTTGTGTGGCCAAGCGCTGGCCTACCTTGATCGCCACAGCATTGCCGAATTAATACCGCAGACAGTCAAACAACAGGTTGGAGGTCCTCTGAATTATTCTCTGGTCGATGCCCTACGATTGATACACGCTCCGCCTACAGGCATCCAAGTGCATCAACTCGCTAATGGTAATCACCCAGCACAACAGCGACTAGCCATTGAAGAGTTAATTGCCCATAACTTAAGTCTTTTACAATTACGCCAGAAAATCCAACACCTAGCAGCACCCATATTGACAGACAATCAATCTGTTACCGATCAATTTCTCAAACAACTGCCCTTTGAGTTGACGAGCGCACAGCAAAGAGTGGCAGCGGAAATCCACACAGATATCAAAAAAAATATCCCCATGTTGCGCTTGATTCAGGGTGATGTTGGATCGGGCAAAACTGTCGTTGCCGCCCTTGCAGCTTTACAAGCTATAGCCCAAGGCAAGCAAGCCGCACTGATGGCACCCACTGAAATACTTGCCGAGCAACATAGACTTAATTTTGAACAGTGGTTTGCAGATATGGGTATCTCCGTTGCCTGGTTGACTGGCAAGGTAAAAGGCAAGGCCCGTGAGATGCAGTTAGACAATATCGCTAATGGCAAAGCACAAATGGTGATTGGTACCCATGCGCTTTTTCAACAAGCTGTGGTGTTTAGTGATTTAGCCTTGACCATTATTGATGAACAACACCGCTTTGGTGTACATCAACGCCTTGCCTTGCGCAATAAGGGATTTGGCAATGCCACCTTATCTGTAAATGCCATAGCTCCGCACCAGCTGATTATGACTGCCACCCCGATACCGAGGACATTAGCCATGAGCGCCTACGCGGACCTCGACTGCTCTGTCATTGATGAGCTACCCCCTAGGCGCACCCCTGTTCAAACAACAGTGTTCAATAATCTTCGTCGCAACGATATTATTGAGCGCGTAAAAGCTGCTTGTTTGCAGGGTCGTCAAGCCTATTGGGTTTGCACATTGATTGAGGAATCCGATGTCCTAGAGGCGCAGGCCGCCGAAGTCACTGCCAATGAATTACAACTTATGCTGCCTGAACTTTCGATAGGCTTGGTTCACGGGCGATTAAAAGCGCGAGAGAAATTACAAGTTATGGATGCCTTTAAATCGGGGGAAATAAATCTTCTGGTAGCTACCACAGTTATAGAAGTGGGTGTGGATGTCCCCAATGCCAGCCTGATGATTATTGAAAACGCAGAGCGTCTTGGATTATCTCAGCTACATCAACTACGTGGCAGAGTGGGTCGCGGCGCAACGCAAAGTCACTGCGTGCTACTCTATGCCGACCCTTTGTCCGGTCACAGCAATGAGCGATTAAAGATTATGCGCCAAACAACAGATGGTTTTGCTATCGCCGAAAAGGATCTTGAATTGCGCGGTCCAGGGGAACTGTTAGGCACAAGGCAAACCGGTGAAATGCAACTAC
>CAXEWB010000095.1:0-5273 GCA_963999835.1 uncultured Cellvibrionales bacterium
ACCCGATTATTCCATGAAAATCCAAAGGGTGGTATGGTGATTCAGGCCGATAATGATTCCGATATTGAAGCAGTGGCTAAAGTGGCTGATATGGCCCAAGAAATTGGTATTTCACCTGTCGCTATTTCTGTTGAAAATGACTGAATAATTAGAGTTAAGAATAGTATGGCTGGATTAAGAGTAGGGGTTTCCGGAGCACTAGGGGTTTTAGTCACCCTAGGACTGGTTTTTGTCATGTACAAGTTAATTGATTCTGGCAACAAGGAGTTAGATAACCAAGAGGGCATCAAAATTCCAGACTTCCTGCATGTTGAGCGTGATCGGACTGAAAATGCCAAGATGACTGAAGTCGAAAAACCGGATGAGCCTGAGGAGATGCCCGATATCCCCGAAGAACAGATGGATTTTGAGGTGCCTGACAATGTGGTCAATATGGCTGCACCCACAGCTGGAGGTAATCTCAAGATTGGCAACTCCGGCTTTGCGCGCGACTCCGACTTTATTCCTGTCTATGTGCCCCAACCCCAATATCCCCGACGTGCCCAGACCCGAGGTAAAGAGGGCTATGCAGTGGTGGAGGTGATCATCACTACTACGGGTGGTGTCCGAGATCCAAAAATGATTGAGGAGTGGCCAGAGGGCTGGGGTTTTGGTCGCGCAGCACTTAAAGCGGCTAATAAACTTAAATACAACCCGCGCGTGATTGATGGTGTCCCTCAGGAAGTGCCAGGTGTCCTGTACAAATTCACTTTCCAGATGGCTAAATAAGAGGTTTAGAATGATTAAACTCGAAAGAATCCTCAGACTATTTACTCTTGCTGGAACGGCCTTTCTGTTGCCTCTGATTATTGGCTCAGTAAACCCTCAGTCAAGCCTCAGCACTGTGGCTTTGGCAGAGGAAGAGAAGAAAGAGCCAAAATACAAAAATGTCAAAACTCGGCAACGGCAGTCCGTCGGCGCAAAATGCGCTAGGGCACTGGAAAAAGTTCAGGTAGTCCTAGAGGAAGAAGAAAACTTTGTGCAGTCAATGTCCATGCTTGAGGATATTGAAGCCAGCAGTAAAACCTGCAAATCACCTTATGAGCAGACGCAAATATGGAAATTTAAAGGGTATGTATACTACTCTTTGAATGATTTTGCGGGAGCTATTCGCTCTTATAGGCAGGTGATTAATGGCGAGGGCACGCCGGAGGATCTGCGCCTCGATACCCGATACACATTGGCTCAACTCTATACAGCAGAAGAGCGTTATGCTGAAGCCGCTAAGGAATTAGAAACTTGGATGGCTGAATCTACAATTGTGGGTAATGACGCGCGCGCTCTGTTAGCGCAAATTTATTACCAGTTAGAGCGCAAAGCTGATTCATTGCGCATGATTGAGACAGCCATCAATGACGTTGAAACCAAGGGTATACTTCCCAAAGAGCGCTGGTGGTCACTACAACGAGTGCTCTACTATGAGAAAAATGACTATAAGCGCGTAGTATCCATTCTTGAAAAGTTGGTTAAGCACTATCCCAAGTGGACATACTGGAGGCAGTTGGGTGGTATGTATGGCGAGCAAGAAAGAGAGATGGATCGTCTTGTGGCTACGGAAATGGTCTACCTAAATAATCAGCTAGATAAAGAAAGTCAGGTTATGAGTATGGCCTATATGTATCTGGGTCAAGAGGTTCCTTATCGAGCGGCAAAAATCATTGAAAAGGGCATGCAAGATAAAACTATCGAGCGTACTGCTAAGAATTTAGAAGTCTTGGGTACTGCTTGGTATCAGGCTAAAGAACTAAATCGTGCACTGGAGTCGTTGGAGGATGCTTCAAAAAAATCTGACTCAGGTAACTTACAGGCGCGCATAGCAGGTATTTACTTAGACCTTGGCCGTGATAAGGAGGCCTACCAGGCGTCTGTTCAGGCGGCCAAAAAGGGTAGTATTAAGCGTTCTGACTCTAATTACTTGGTCATGGGTAATGCGTTGATTAACCTGCATTGTTATAAGGATGCTATTTCTGCTTTTCGTAAGTCTCTTAATTCAGCCAAGACGAAAAAAGACAAGCGTTATCCAACGCAGTGGATCAAGTTTGCTGATGTTGAGGGTACTCGACTAGGTAAATTGCGTGATCTGGGTGCCAAGGTGCCAAGCTGTAGAAAATAATCAGTCAAAAATGAAAAACCCAGCTTAGCTGGGTTTTTTTTGGTCTACAAAATTAGTCATTGTCTAATCCTACAACTGAGATAAATCTCTAACCGCACCTTTGTCTGCACTGGTGGCCAACTTGGCATAAGCTTTGAGTGCGGCTGTGACCTTTCTAGGTCGCTCTTCAACAGGCTGCCAGCCCAGTTTATCCTGTTCTGTGCGGCGCTTGGCCAGTTCCTCGTTTGAAATCATAATGTCAATGCGCCGTTGGGGTATATCAATACGAATCCTATCCCCTTGCTTGACTAGACCAATATTGCCTCCGGCTGCAGCCTCTGGAGAGACATGACCAATAGACAAACCAGAGGTACCTCCAGAAAACCGACCATCAGTAATCAGGGCGCAGGCTTTGCCTAAATCCTTTGATTTGATGTAACTTGTAGGATAGAGCATCTCCTGCATACCTGGCCCACCTCGTGGGCCCTCATAGCGGACAATCACTACATCACCCGCTTTAACCTCATCATTGAGTATGCATTCAACCGCTTCATCTTGACTCTCAGTAATAAAGGCAGGGCCTTCAAAAACATGTATTGATTCATCGACACCAGAGGTCTTTACCACACAACCATCTGGCGCTAAATTCCCAGTTAGGACAGCAAGACCGCCGTCCCTACTGTAGGCGTTTTCTAAATTTCGGATACAGCCATTTTCTCTATCTGCATCCAAGGATGACCAACGGGTAGCTTGACTAAACGCGGTTTGTGTAGGAATCCCTGCCGGCCCTGCCTTGTAAAAGGTTTTAATCTCATCGCTGACACGCCCACTGACTATATCCCATTTCTCAAGCGCCTCTTTAAGGCTAGCAGAGTGAACTGTTGGTAAATCATCATGAATCAATCCGGCTCTGTTAAGCTCGGCTAGAATTCCCATAATGCCACCCGCTCGGTGCACATCCTCAATATGATAAAGGGGTGTATTCGGTGCTACTTTACACAACTGAGGTACAACACGTGATAGCGCGTCTATATTTGACATATCAAAATTCACGCCTGCCTCTTGAGCGGCTGCCAATAGATGCAAAATAGTGTTAGTTGAGCCACCCATACAGATATCTAGGGTCATAGCATTTTCAAAGGCTTTGAAATTAGCAACCGAGCGTGGCAGAACGGATTCATCATCCTGTTCATAGTATGCGCGAGCCATAGAAACAATTGTGCGTCCCGCCTCCTCGAACAGGCCACGGCGATCGGCATGAGTAGCCAGCACAGTCCCGTTCCCGGGAAGAGAAAGCCCCAGTGCCTCGGTCAAACAGTTCATGGAGTTTGCAGTAAACATACCAGAACATGAGCCGCAGGTGGGACAGGCAGAACGCTCGTATTCGGCTACTTCCTCATCGCTAGCATTTTCGTCTACAGCAATAACCATGGCATCAACTAAGTCAAGGTTATGTTCTGCCAGCTTGGTTTTGCCCGCTTCCATGGGTCCACCGGAGACAAAGATGGTGGGGATATTTAAGCGCATGGCAGCCATTAACATCCCCGGAGTAATTTTGTCGCAGTTGGAGATACAGACTAGAGCATCGGCACAGTGGGCATTGACCATATACTCTACCGAGTCCGCAATGACATCCCGTGATGGCAGGGAATAGAGCATGCCATCATGACCCATAGCGATACCATCATCGACTGCAATGCTGTGAAACTCTCTGGCAATACCGCCCGCCTTAGCAACCTCTGCAGCAACCAGATCACCCATATCTTTTAGGTGCACATGGCCCGGTACAAATTGCGTATAGGAATTGGCGATAGCAATCATTGGCTTATTGAAGTCATCGTCCTTCATGCCCGTGGCGCGCCATAGGGCTCTTGCTCCCGCCATATTGCGACCTTGAGTGGTGGTGTGGGAACGATACTTAGGCATTATGGGTCTCTTTAGGTGTCTAATAAGATGGCAAGAATAGCAGAAATGATCTCTTTACTAAATGCGAATAGACACCTATTAGTTAGATTAGCTTACTAAAAATACGAGCGTTGCGCTGGTAGTTATACAGAGACTTTTTCTGTTCTGGTAACTCTTCGAATTTAGCTTCAACAAAGCCTTTCTCCAGAAACCAGTGGGCCGTGTCTGTGGTTAGCACAAACAATTTTGTGATGCCGGCCTGCGCCGCATCCATCTCGAGGCGTTGCAACAATCTTGAGGCAATACCTTGACCTAAAAAGTCTGGATGACTGGCGACACAGGCAATTTCTCCCTGTGCTTGATCTGCCATAGGATAGAGTGCGGCACAGCCAAGTAAAAACCCCTCGGGGTGAACGACCAGGGTAAATCGGGATATCTCGGTTTCCAGTAACTCGCGGGAACGTTTAACCAGAATCTGCTGTTCCTCTAATGGACGGATTAATTCAAGAATACCCCCTACATCCTCAATCGTAGCAGCTCGTATCACCTCGGAGTGGTCTTGGGCTAGCAGTGTGCCGCTCCCTTCGCGAGTGAAGAGTTCACTGAGTAGCGCACCATCCTCTGAGCAGCCTACTATATGAACCCGCTCCACCCCATTGCTACAGGCATAATGAGCAGATTCTAAAAGTTGTTTTTGTGCTGAATCTGTTAATGTTGACTGTAATTTTTGAGCGCCGGCAATCGCCAGAGTACGTATCAATTCTCCCTTTTGTATGATGCCCTTAACCATTGTCATGAGAATTAACTTGTCCGCATTTAGCGCAATTGCTGTTTCACTTGCCACATCTAAATAGCTGACATTAAACACCTCCCCAGTTGGAGAAAAGCCAATTGGTGAGCTTAGCACTAGGCTTCCAGCTTGCAATTGCTGCTGAATGCTGTCGGTATCTATGCGTCGAACAGATCCTGTCAGCTGATAATCGATACCACCCTTTATGCCCAAGGGTTTTGCGGTCACAAAATTACCGCCAATCACACGGATTTTCGCACCATGCATAGGTGAGTTTGGCAAACTCATTGTAAACTCAGATTCAATTTGCAATCTGGTTCTTCCCAGTGCTTCTTTCACGCAGACCATGGATTCGCTATCAGTGATGCGCAGTCCCTGATAAAACTGACTTTTTATGCCAGACGCTGTGAGGTGCTGATCTATCTGGGGACGGCCCCCATGCACGAC
>CAXEWB010000096.1:0-1804 GCA_963999835.1 uncultured Cellvibrionales bacterium
ATCAGTATCCAGAGATTCTGCCCGTAGACCCAGATACTGGCCAAACCCGTGGCTTTGGCTCGCGCTGTGGCGCAAAAACCTGCGAATTTGGCTACCCAACTAACTTGCCCCCAGGCCCTCTGCAACAGCTTATTAATATGCGTGTTCTGTCTGTGGAAACAGTACGAGAAGACTGTTACGAGCTCTTTAGTTGGAATAATGTTCAATACCAGAGTTGTATCTGGCGCGAGCAAATTGAGGTGCAAATTGAAGCACCAGAAACACAGATCATGGCCACATTTCCCAATGGCGAACCGGCCATTTTGACTCAGGAACGCTATATCTATCTGGGCACCTTAACCAATCGGCAATTTTTACTCGATTTCTTCCAACAACAATGCCGAGAACTGGAGATTAAAACCTATTGCTGGGATGAAGATATTCGTGTCTGTCGGCGCGGTAATCTTATGTTTGCTTTTAACTATTCTGAGCAACAAAAAACCCTCCCCTTAGACTCTGACACAATATTCCTGATAGGAGACCAACAGATCCCCGGCCACGGTGTAAGCGTTTGGCGCGATATTTGCGATTAGAACTTTATTTGAAAAAAACCTACAGAGCTTTTATTTAGAAACCCTCCGTAAGAGTTTGCATAACAGTCAATCAAACAATTAAGCAATCAAGCAAGGATTACCTGCAATTCACGCTAGCTATAGGCTGTTAATAATATCTAATGTTAATAAAAGGACAGGATAATATATCTTGGTATATCTCTATTATTGATATAGACTATAGTATATTACAATGGGGAGGTATTAGGATGAAACGACAGGTTGCAAAACTTTTTATGAACGGGCGTAGTCAGGCGGTTCGGTTGCCGGTTAATTTCCGCTTTGATTGTGACGAGGTTTTTATTCGCAAGGATCCGCTGACAGCAGATATTATTATCTCCAGAAAACCAGGTTCTTGGGATGATTTTTTTAAAATGCTTGAAAGTGACGCCGTGCCTGGGGATTTTATGGCGCAACGCGATAATGAAATACCACAAGAAAAGGATTTGTTCTGATGGTGGAACAGCGTTATATGCTCGATACCAATACGGTCAGCTATTTAATTAAAGGGGTAGAACCTGCAATTGCCGGACATATAAAAGAAGTACCCATGGCCAGTCTGTGTATATCTTCAATCACCGAAGCAGAGTTACTTCACGGTGTAGCCAAAAAGCCTGAGGCTAAAAAGCTCCCTACGATTATCAAAGAGTTCCTACTGAGAGTGGACATCTTGCCCTGGGATTCTGATGCTGCACAAGCTTACGCAATGCTCAGAACCGCCTGTGAAAATAAAGGTAGGTCTCTAGGGGCAATGGATATGTTAATTGCTGCCCATGCTTATGCTGTGAATGCTATTTTAATTACCAATGATAAAGGATTTTGCACTGTCGCACAGGATCTTGCGATAGAAGACTGGACAGTATCTAGATAGATACAGATATTATGTCCGACCAAGTATTGCCTGCACATCACAACCAGGCTCGATTTTATCAGCGACTAACCTATATTGTATCCGAGCAGGGAATCAGTCTTTGTAGTAATGTAGTCGCCGCCCTCTGTTAGTCTTGCAGTATCCCAACTATAGCTAGTCGTCCCTGAAAAAGTGCCTTTTTTGCCCCGGGCTGTGTTGCACTGCAACTTCGGGTGCTTATGTATCCCTCTACTTAACTTTATGCACATAGTTTGGTAAGTCTGGATTGCTTTAGCCTGAAACTACCTCGCAATGGGGTAGTTTTCCGTCTGATTACTGCCTACAAATTGATAATAATAAAATA
>CAXEWB010000097.1:0-2104 GCA_963999835.1 uncultured Cellvibrionales bacterium
CCTCTATACTGCAAATTTTCAGCTTTACCGGTAGCACAGTAATTCTTTTGGCGTTGTTATTGTTTGGCCTGACTGTCTTTGCTGATATTTCCTGGATTGCTGTTATTGACCGCTCTGGGTTAGTTACCATTAATTTCTTTGAAAGATTGGCAGCTCTAATCTCTGATTTAAATCGTCGTAGGCAAGAGAAGATAGTTGCTAAGGTAGCAATTGCAGAGAGGACAGTTAAAGTTGAAGCTGCCAAAAAGAAACAACGAGAGCGCGTTCCTCCCACTATCAGTACACCAGATAGCAAGCCAAAACCCAGCTCAAGAGCAGAGCGAGAAAAACAACAGCCTCTTTTTATTGACGAAAAAGTCGAAGGGGTACTACCTCCACTCAATTTACTTGATGAAGTGGACAAAGCGTCAGAAAAAGGTTTTTCAAAGGACTCGCTTGAGCATATGTCTGGACTTCTGGAGGTCAAACTTCAAGACTTTGGTATTAATGCAACAGTTGTTGAAGTATTACCGGGTCCAGTTGTAACAAGATTTGAGATACAGCCTGCTGCAGGGGTAAAAGTCAGTCGTATCAGCGCGTTAGCGAAGGACCTCGCCCGCTCAATGGCAGTCATTAGTGTGCGCGTGGTAGAAGTAATTCCCGGTAAATCCGTGGTTGGGATAGAAATACCCAATGAAACACGAGAAATGGTTCGTCTAAGAGAAGTCTTATCCTCTGATGCCTATGATCGCTCAACATCTCCACTGACCTTAGCATTGGGAAATGATATTGCTGGCGTTCCAGTGGTCGCAGATCTTGCTAAGATGCCCCACCTGCTTGTAGCAGGCACTACAGGTTCTGGTAAATCTGTAGGCATTAATGCAATGTTGCTGAGTATCTTGTTTAAAGCCTCTCCTGAAGAGGTAAAACTAATACTTATTGACCCAAAGATGCTTGAGTTATCCGTTTATGACGATATCCCCCATCTATTAACGCCAGTGATCACAGATATGAAAGATGCGTCGACAGGCTTACTCTGGTGTGTAGGTGAAATGGAGCGCCGTTACAAATTAATGGCGGCTCTGGGTGTAAGAAATATTGCTGGCTATAATAGAAAAATTGAAGAGGCTGAGAAATCAGGCAACCCAATCACTGATCCTCTTTGGGTGTTTAATCCCGATGATACGGGATGGGATGATTCTCAAGAGCCACCAGAGGCGCCTATTTTGGAAACATTGCCCTATATAGTAGTGGTTGTTGATGAATTTGCCGATATGATGATGATTGTTGGCAAAAAAGTTGAGCAGTTAATAGCCAGAATAGCGCAAAAGGCGCGTGCAGCAGGTATCCATCTAATTCTCGCCACTCAACGGCCATCAGTAGACGTTATTACTGGTCTTATTAAAGCCAATGTGCCATCCCGTATTGCTTTTCAAGTGTCATCGAAAATAGATTCAAGAACCATTTTGGATCAGGGTGGGGCAGAGCAGTTGTTGGGGCACGGCGATATGCTGTTTTTGCCGCCGGGCACCAGTGTACCGGATAGAATACATGGCGCATTTGTTGATGATCATGAGGTGCACAAGGTGGTTGCTGACTGGAAGCGTCGTGGTCAGCCCAACTATCTAACTGAAATTACCGATGAAAGTCTTTCTGCTGCAGTACCGGTTCCAGGCTTTTCGTCCTCAGATTCTTCCTCTCAGGATGATGAGAGCGATCCCCTGTATGATGAGGCTGTAGCCTTTGTAATCGAGAGTAGAAAGGCTTCTATTTCCTCTGTTCAGCGCAAATTACGGGTTGGTTACAACCGCGCAGCACGTTTGATCGAGCAGATGGAGGCCAGTGGCGTTGTCAGTCCAATGAACAGCAATGGCAGTAGGGAAGTGTTGGTGCCCTCACAAGGACGATAATAGATGCTCATATTTAAGCGCCTATTTAAAGTCATAATCTTTATATTGCCAATCAGTGAGGCTAGCAGTGAGGAAACTGTTGCCAGTCAATCTCTCAGTAATCTTCTGGCCTCTATTCAAACGCTTACAGGCGAATTTACTCAAACCTTGATGGATGTAAACGGGGATGTTTTTGAAACCTCAAGCGGCTCTTTTTTTCTAGCACAACCCAATAA
>CAXEWB010000098.1:0-4379 GCA_963999835.1 uncultured Cellvibrionales bacterium
GAGCTTTAGGGGTCGAGGTGAGTCGTATCGCCTACGGTGTCCCCATGGGTGGCGAGTTGGAATATGTCGATGGCGGTACGCTTAATTTAGCCCTGCAGAGTAGAAAGACCCTTTAAATGACAGGCTGGATAGACAGTAACTTAGGTTTGCAGCAACTCTGTGAGGAGTTGACAAATAAACCCTCTCTGGCAGTTGATACTGAGTTTATTCGTACAAATACTTTTTTTCCACAAATTGCTCTTATTCAATTATCCGATGGTGAAAACTGTTGGTTAATAGATGTGCTCGCTATCGATCAATTTGCACCGCTTAAGTCGTTATTTGAATCCGCGCAGGTAACGCTCATTTTTCATGCCTGTGCTGAAGACCTTGAAGTGATGGATTGCGCGCTGGGTATACAACCGAGAAATATATTTGACACGCAAGTCGCTGCGGGTATAGCTAATATTGGCTACAATATGGGTTATGCAAGATTGGTGGAAAAACTTTTTCATATCCAGCTAGATAAGCAGGAAACCAGATCTAATTGGCTCGCTAGACCACTCACCCCACAGCAGCTAAGTTATGCTCAGGTTGATGTAAAGTATTTACACCTTCTTTTTGAGCAACTAAGTCTGGCATTGCATGATCAGCAGCGTCTAGCTTGGTTTGCTGAGGAAATGACAAATCTATTTGATTCGGTCGAAAAACGAAAACAATCCGATGACTACTATCTCCGCATAAAGGGTGCATGGCGCTTAAATGCTAAATCTCTGAGCGTTTTAAAGCACCTGTGTTGTTGGCGCGAAGCTCTAGCACGCGACAGGGATAAACCGCGTTCTCGGATCATTAAAGATTCAGTCCTCTATGAGATTGCTAAACAGTTGCCCACAGCCAAGCAGCAACTCTATAGTTTAGAAGACTGGCATCCGAGATTGGTAAAGCGATACGGTGAAAGCCTATTAACTGAAATTAAAGCCGTTGATCAACAGACTCTTATGGAGCCTCTGCCACCACCGGTGAACAAAGATATTTCGGCTTTACTAAAGACTATTAGAGCCAGACTGGTAAGCGTTGCCAACGATAAGCATATACCGGCAGAATTCCTCTGTAATAAGAGGGAGTTGGAACAGATTCTGCGCACTAGTGCAGAGGGCAGTTGTCGCTGGCCAAATAGACTCAATGAAGGATGGCGTAGCCTGTGGGTCAAACCTGCGATTCAATCTGAGTTGGAGTGTGCCAACTTATTGTGAGAAACAACATGATTAACTGTGATATCTTCAAGGGCAGTAAAAGAAACGAGATGTACCTCTACGTACCAAAAGATATTGGCCTTAAAAAAGTCCCAGATACTCTGCTTGCATCATTTGGTGAGCTCGAGTTAGTGGTCAGTTTAACCATTACAGCGACGCAAAAACTGGCACGGGTAGATGCAGTCAAAGTAATAAGTGCCCTGCAGGATCAGGGCTACTTTTTACAGATGCCGCCCTCAGATTTCAAGAACCCCACAAAAAGAAATTGCTGAGAAAATAGGGGGTTGAGATGTCAGAGTTTTGGCGCACCAAACAATTACATGAAATGACGGACAAAGAGTGGGAGTCTTTATGTGATGGCTGTGCAAAGTGCTGCCTAGTAAAGCTTGAAGATTACGACACGGAGGAAATCTACGCCACTAATCTGGCTTGCAAACTGTTAGATATTGAGAATTGTCGCTGCTCAGATTACCCTGCGAGACAGGCGTTGGTCGATGACTGCTTAAAGCTTGATCGAGAGACTGTTATGTCTCTTACATGGTTGCCAGAGAGCTGCTCCTATAAACTGATTGCCCGTGGAGAACCTTTGCCAGATTGGCACCATCTAGTTTGCGGCAGTCGTGATAACATGCATGCAGTGGGAGCATCGATAAAGCACCTTGCTGTTTCAGAGCTAGAGGTTCAAGATAGCGACCTTGAACAGCATATAATTCGATGGGTTGATTGACTATGTATACAGCTGAAAACTACATGTGGGGGTGGATTTTCTATTCCACTGGCGTTGTTTGCCTGTTAAGTGTTTTTTGGTTGCTGATCAGAAAAATTACTATGAGTTGGATAAAGCATCTGCTGTTTCTTCTTTTACTGGTATTATTCCTTACGCCCGTGACATCTTACCCAGATAATCCATTTCTGGCGCCTGCGTTTTTTGTCAGTCTCTATGAGGGTCTTATTGCACAAGGTGGTGATTTGGGCTTTCAGCGCGGTCTAGCACCCATTCTAGCAGTCGGTTTTTTTGTCACATTTTTTTATGTTATTATCCGATTGCTCTTGGGGCGATTTACCAAGAGTTCTAAAGCTGCAAAGTCATAGAAAGGTCAAATTGATTTCTAGACCACCAGAGGCGACCAATGCCAGAGACTGTAAACAGCCGTTCAGCCAAAGACCCTGTTAAAAGATCACCCAGCACCCTGCGTATTGGTAAGAGGTACCGTGCCAATAGGGTTGATAATGACTATGACGCTATCGTTATTGGTTCGGGGGTCGGCGGTTTAACCACTGCCGCCTTGTTAAGCCAGTTGGGGAAAAAGGTTATAGTGCTAGAGCAGCACTATACAGCCGGAGGCTTTACCCATGCCTATGAGCGCAACGGCTACGAGTGGGATGTTGGGGTTCATTATATTGGCGGAATGGGTGGTCCGACTGCGGGTCGTGGACTGTTCGATTTTATTACTGCTGGTAAGCTCAAATGGGCATCAATGGGCCCTGTTTATGATCGCATTATTTTGGGCGATGAGCAGTATGATTTTGTTGCTGGTGTAGAAAATTTTAAAGCTAGCTTAGTACAAAAATTCCCTGATCAGACAGTTGCCATAGACCGTTATATAGATTTGGTGATAACTACCAGCCGCTACATGAGTCGTCTCAGTAAGTTAAAACTGCTACCCAACTGGTTGGTGTCTCTGCTTTCCCTATTACCCCAAAATCGGCTGCCTGAGGCGGCCTTAGATACTGCCTATAATGTAATAAGAGGCCTCACTGACGATGAAAAACTGATCGCCGTGCTCTGTGGGCAGTGGGGTGATCATGGTTGCCCTCCCAAAGAATCAGTATTCTTGATGCATGCATTGATTGCCAGCCATTATTTTAATGGCGGCTTTTACCCGGTGGGTGGGGCTTCAAGGATTGCAGAGACCATTATTCCGCAAATTCAGAGTGCCGGCGGTGATGTCTTTACCTATGCGGATGTAAAACAAATTCTCGTCAAGGATAATCGTGCCACGGGAGTCGAGATGACCGATGGTCACTGTTTCTATGCCCCTAGTGTTATCAGTAATGCGGGGGTGACAAACACCTTTGCTAAATTGCTCCCTGAAAGGATCAGCCAGAATTTAGGCTACGCGCAAAAAGTTAAAAACATGACTCCCTCTATGTCCCATATTGGGATGTATATTGGTTTAAAAGGTACCGCGGAGGAGTTAGATCTACCCAAGCATAATTTATGGATCTATCTTGATCAGCATCATGATGCCAACGTGGCGGCAATAAGAAATGATCCCAGTGCGCCATTACCACTGGTCTATGTATCCTTTCCCTCGGCTAAGGATCCCGACTTTGATAGGCGCTATCCCGGCCGGTCGACCATTGAAATTGTCTCTGGGCCCTGTGATCCCGATTTATATCGTGCTTGGGCTGATAAAACCTGGGGTCAGCGCGGCGATGACTATGAGATGCATAAGCAAGATCTTGCCCAGAGAATGCTTGCAGCGCTCTACAAACAGCTTCCCCATTTGCAGGGGAAGATTGATTACGCTGAGGTGTCCACCCCATTATCGACCCGCCATTTTTGTCGCTATGATCAGGGAGAGGCCTACGGCTTAGCCCATCATAAGGCGCGTTTTCAACAGCGATGGTTAAAACCTAAAACCTCGCTCCCAGGCCTCTACCTAACCGGGCAAGATATAGTAAGTTGTGGTGTAGTTGGTGCTTTGATGTCCGGTATGGTGACCGCCATGAGTGTCGCCGGTTACCGTAACTCCGCTCGGCTGATGAGAAAAATCAAAAACGGCTAAGGGGCAGAGCCCCTATCTAAGGGTTAGTTGATACCGTGCATATGCTTTTTCAATAGGGGTGAGATCAGTAGTAATAGAACCCCGACACCACAGCCAATAGTTAATAGAAAATTAAACAGTTCAGTGTAACTGGCGAGGGCCGTGGCAGTATCCACGCTCTCTCCCACAGAGCTATCAATAGCGGCCATTTTTGATAGCTGCATAGCAACGAATTCTGAGTAGGCCGTGGCTAAGAACCAAGTGCCCATCATAAGCCCTACAATGCGCGGTACAGACAGTTTAGTGACCGCTGAGAGGCCAACGGGTGATAGGCACAATTCGCCAATGGTATGAAGTAAATAGGCCAATACCAACC
>CAXEWB010000099.1:0-3396 GCA_963999835.1 uncultured Cellvibrionales bacterium
CAAGTGGACGAGGCGTTAACTGATGATACTGACAAAGCCATGGGTATTGAACAGCAAGCGCCGGTTGGGGATAAAGACGACATCTCTGACGCCGAGTTGGTAAAAGCTGACACCCCTGCACCAATTGAAAATCAGTCTCAAGACCAGTCGTTAGTTAAATCCACAGAGTCAGCAAGTGATGATCTTTTTGAGCGCCAGACTTCTGAGGAAATGCCTAGCTCAGAGGAAGTAGCTAGCAATGACAAATCCTCTTTGATCGAAGAACAGCAAGAAGAGGCAGACACCATTGAAGAGGTTACGGCAAATCATCAAGATAAGGCAGCGACAAAGCCATTGCCAGTACCAAAGCTAGCTCCGCAAGTTAAACCGATGGAATATCAAATACCTAGAGTCAGCGGTGAGTTTATATCTGATCAGCGCGACTACAACTATACGGTGCAGTTGCAATTGGGCAATGATAAAAAGGAACTGTTGCGCATAGTAAGTCAATACAAGAAATCACTTGAGGTCAGCAGGTTTGCATTAATTGATATGCCCCATCATGCAGGATCGCGTTATGCGCTTATATATGGGCTCTACAAATCCTCAATGCAGGCCAAACGTGCCCTTAGAAAGGTTTCAAAGGTAGTGCGAGATAATGCTGCCTTGCAACACTCATTACAGGTTCGTCCCCTGAAGTCTATGCACAAGAGACAGCAGGCACAGCGCACGATTGATAAGGTGTTGATGGAAAAGTTGGTCCATGCGCTTATCCACATCAATGAGTTTATCTTCCCCAAAGCCTATGCTTCTGACTTGGGTGATCAGATCATACTAATGTCCGATGCAGAGGCTGAAGATTGGTTGATCAGGCAACAGATGGTTAGGCAGAGAAATGGTACAGGCAGTGGATTTGATCCCAGTTGGTTTGAATCATCCAACGCACAGTCGGTCCTAGGTCGGTACAATGATCAAGCTCAAGAATTCCAACGTTATTCACAGCAGAAAACCCACGATCAGTACCTGACAGCTTCGCAAGAAAGGGAGCACCAACCTTACAAGATCCCTGCAGTGAGTATTGAATTCCTGCTTGATCAGGAGGAATACAGTCATACCATTGAGCTTGGCTCAGGAGAAGATCCTCAGCAGTTGTTGCAGATAGCTGAAGAGTATAGGCAAACCCAAAACATTAGCCGTTTCGCATTGCTTGTAGTGGCTAAAGGAGATGGTAACTACGCGCTAATCTATGGTATTTACCATAATTACAAGCGTGCCAAGCGCACCCTGCAGGGAGAGCTACCACTAGCAGTGGCCGATTCGGGCGCACAGATACGTTCGATAAAATCATTGCAGTTGAAGCCACCAGCTGACATGGAAACTGTGCCTCAGGAGAGTGATTTTGATCAGTCCAATATGCTCCTTGAGCAGGTCATAGATACGGAAGCTTTGCCGTCGAGCAATGACTTCTTCTTGGTGGGGATTGTGGATGCAGAAATAGCCTATCGTGATATCAAAGACAATGTCGATTTAGCCAAATCTGGAGACAGTCGTTATGCCGACAAGATCTGGAAAGACGGCAAGGTTCAGCTGTACTTTAAAGGCACGGTTGCGGGTGACTATCTGGTGACAGCCAGTATTGACAGTGAGAGAGACAGAGATGACTTATTTAGTAATCTAGATCCAGATTCGAGTTATGCGCTGTATGGTGATGCTGCCTCGGTGGATGACTTGGTGACGGAGGCGGATGGTCCATTGTACCTGATGGTTGAAAAGGATTTGTCATGGGCCAAATGGGGTCGTTTGCAGGCGGCATTGGATAACAGTGAGTTGGCGAGCTTCCAGCGTTCATTGCAGGGTGGTCAGGTGCATTATGAGTCTCCACAGAGTACGGCCTATGGTGAGGCAGTGACAGAGGTAGATGCTTTCGCTGCCAGAGTGCGACAAAAAAGTGCCCATATTGAATTTCTATCAACCGGCAGTAGCCTTTACTACCTAAAACACCAAGGTGCATTAAGAGATAGCCTTAATCTTCGCCTTGAGGTACGTGATGCCGTCAGTGGCAATGTGAAGTCCTCTCGTGATCTGACGCTTAATGACGACTATCAGTTTGATGCTGCTTCAGGACGTATTACCTTTTGGATGCCTCCGGAGCGAGAAATTGAATCAGATTTGATTATTGGTAGTGAGCGCGGTGCTGTTGATCAGGTTTATCTGGTGGCTGATTACAGTTATAGCATAGCGGATGATTGGAGTCAGGGTGTCAGCGGCGGTCAAATTGAACAGGCCTTTGGCGATCATTTACGGCTGGGAGTCACTCAAGTAGAAGAACAACAGCAGGGCGGCAATTACTCCTTAGAAGGCATAAATAGCACCCTTCGCTTGGGTGAAAATCATACCCTTGAGTTGGAGTATGCGCGCAGTGAATCGCGCGCTGAGCCAAAATATGTCTCCACCGATGGTGGTTTAAATTGGGGCATCAATGAGTCGCAAATAACAGCCTCTGACAGTAACCAATCTGGGGATGCCATTTCCTTGCGTGGTCGCGGAGACTTCAATGAGGGTAGAACCCATATCACTTATTATGCCCGCGATATTTCCAAAGACTTTTCCTCAAGTGCATACCAGCATCAGCGTGGTCAAAAGGCAGCGGGCATTGATCTCAGTCAACGTTTAAACCAAGACCTGTCTGTCCGTCTTAAACATGATTGGCAGCAGCGATTAGAAGAGGGTGATACTCAATCTAATCATCGTACTGGGGCCCAAGAAAGCAGCAGTTCTACGCTTCAGATCAACTATGACATTGATGACAAGTTAACCCTCAGCGGTGAAGTACGCCATCAGACAGCTACCGATGCTGATCCCTTAAACCTAACTGAAAGCAATCGCGATGGCGACACCTATGCAATTCAGGGTCGTTATAGGTTTGATGAGACAACTGAGATAAGCCTTACCCAGCAGGGGCATATTAGTGGCGATGCAGATAGTCAGACGCAGTGTAGGATTAAACAAACGCTTTAATGACAAGTTTTCTTTTCAGGCAAGAGTCAGTGAGGATGGAAGTGGAACCGCCTTTGGCATTGCAAGCGCCTACAACTTGCACGATAAGCTATTTATTAGTACCGCCCTAGAGCAGGATCGCGCGGGACGCATAAACACACAAATTGGAACCGGTTACAGCCCCAATCAAGACACTACCTACAACTTGGCGATTAATGAACGCCGCGATAGCGATACTGAGGTCAGCCAATCATTGGCTTTGGGCACCAGCCGTAAACTGGGTAATAGCACCACACTGGGCACTGGAACCAGCTTCTCTTTGTCGGGAACAAGCAAGCGTAACAGCAGCGACATCAATCTCAGTCATCAACTGGCTGATGGTCGTGAGTTGCGTGGCGATATTAGTCGCTATAGTCAACA
>CAXEWB010000100.1:0-2074 GCA_963999835.1 uncultured Cellvibrionales bacterium
CAGGGTTCTATTTATTTCCAAGCTCTTCTAACTCAAAGTACGAATAGTCACGGATATTGACCGATCAATTAAGTGAAAAGGAACCCACTATTTCATACAACCTCTCTTTATCATCGCAAAAACTCTGCCATTATACCTCAACTCAGCACACTGGGTTGGGCCATGCTTCTATTCTCTGGCCTAAATACGTTGATTGCCTATGGCTGCTTTGCTGAAGCCCTTGTGCATACAGAAGCCTCAAGGGTTAGCGCGACCCTCGCCATAACACCGATTATTACCTTAGTGATTGTGCAAATAATCCCAATACCTGGGGTAATCGTAGAACCTATCACATGGCTTACCACTCTAGGCACAGCGCTAGTCGTCTTTGGATCAATTGTTACAGCGACCGCTAGCAAAGCAAAATAACTAGCACATAAGCAACAGCTCAATGGGTGAGCTAAAACGGGGCCGCAGCATTATGATTAAAAAGATAATTAGAAACTTACTTATTACTTTCACTGTTTTATTGATAAGCATAACCGCCGCCCTTGCCTTTACCATACCCGGCGGCCTTAAAGGTACTTGGGTGATGCTCAGTGCCGTCACTGGCCTTAATAACGCAGAACCACCTAAACAGGTACAGGACAGCGGCTTTACCCTGCCCGAGGGCTTTAAGCTTGAGTTATTTGCCGATAATCTCGGTTATGCCCGATTCTTTCTAGTGACCGATAACAATGATCTTATTGTTAGCATTACAGACAGTGGTCAAATTATCCTTTTACGCGATACCAATAATGACGGCATAGCAGAGACCAAAACTCTGCTAATGGATGGTCTTGGCGCTCCCCAAGGTCTGGCCTTTTATGATCAATGGCTCTACTTCAGTGAACGCCAACGCATTAGTCGCATCCAGTTTGATCATGACAAAGGCGCGATAGTTGGATCAGCTGAAGTGATCATCGATAACCTACCCTACGGTCACCCCTATGACTCCCATAACACCAAGGCAATAGGCATATCCCCCAGCGGCAAATTGCACCTTAATATTGGCTCACCCTGCAATATCTGTGAACCAGAGGATAAACGCTACTCCACCATGCTTACCGCCAACCTAGACGGCAGTGATCTACAAATCCATGCCAGTGGCCTGCGCAACAGTATCGATTTTGACTGGACACCCTGGTCTGGCGATCTCTATGCCACCGATAATGGGCGCGATCTGTTAGGTGACGACTTTCCACCCGATGAGCTGAACCTGATCCAACAAGGCGGTTTTTATGGCTGGCCCTACTACCATGGTGATAATGTGCCGGACCCAGAATATGGCAACAAACGCCCTGATCTTGCAGCAAGCGCCATCAAGCCTAGCTTTAAGTTTCGTGCCCATAACGCGCCGTTGGGTATACACTTTTTGCAAGCATCAACGCTGCCCCAAGAGTTCCAAAAAAGTGCCCTAGTGGCACTCCATGGCTCATGGAATCGCTCCACATTAGACGGCTATAAAGTGCTATCACTGCACTGGGATAATAAGGGCAATATTCAAGGCCGAGACTTTATGAGTGGCTTCCTTACCCCCGAGGGCACTATTGGACGACCTGTTGATATCAACCAAGACAAACAGGGCCGTATTTATATAAGCGATGACCTTGCAGGACGCATCTACAGAGTCAGCTATGCCGGACGCTGAGACAACGCACAAACTTATCTAACCCCTTGACAAACAGTCCTGCGGTGGCGAAAATGCGCGCCCACTCAATAGCGCTGTTCTGGTGCTTTTGACGGTCTTAAGATACCTATGTGGCTACGTAGCTCAGCTGGTTAGAGCACAGCATTCATAATGCTGGGGTCGGTGGTTCAAGTCCACCCGTAGCTACCATATAAATCAATGACTCTGACCCCTTTGATTAAAAAAGCCCCCGATTAAGGGGGCATTAATGTTTTACAGCAGATTACGGATCATCCACAAACGGCCGCTTCTTATGCGGATTCTGAAAAACATAGCTGTCTTTCTGCCTATTATCTACATAATCTTTTAATATGCCATGCAGATTATCTATATCAAAGATACTTATCTCAGGGTGTTTCTCAATCG
>CAXEWB010000101.1:0-1833 GCA_963999835.1 uncultured Cellvibrionales bacterium
CAACCAGTTGCAGAGAAAAATCCATTGCTGTGCCCGGTCCTTGACTGGTAATACAGTTGCCATCCACCACAACACGTGACTCGCTGTTAACCTCTCTTGCTTCAAGCTGCTGATGATACATGGGATGACAGGTAGCTGCCCTATCGAGTAAAAATCCTTTGCTAGCCAATACCAAATGGGGTGCGGCACAAATTGCGCCAAACAAGCGGCCCTCAGCCACCTGTGAGCGCAGCAGTTTATCGAGGTCCTGATTAGCCGCTAGGTGCTCAGAGCCTGGCACCCCCCCTGGAATCGCAATAAGATCCCATGGCACTTTATCTGGGGAGTTCACACAGTCGCCAATCGAGCAGTCAGCAACAATATTTGTTCCTCGGGAAGCACATACTTGAAGACCTTCACTGGGCTGGACACTTGCCACCGTAACCTCAGCCCCCGCTCTTCGGAGCACATCAATAATTGTGACCACCTCTATTTCTTCACAGCCATTTGAAATGGGAACTAATACTTTTTTTCTCATAACTGGGTCCTTTTTATCAGTCATGGCTAGCCATATAGGGTAAACTATGTTGCAAATTTATAATCCTGTCGTGGCAAAAGCATGAGCAATTATATTTTACAAAACTCTGATGATTGCTATCTTAATAAAGATCTGCAGTGGTGTTCAAATATTGTGCTTGATGAACTTTTTAGGACTGAACACCGAGACATAGCCCTGAACCAACTCATTGAGCTCAATGCCAAGGATATTAGCCTCAGAGCAAAAATTATAAGCTTGGAAAGCAAAGCTATTACGCAGCTTTTCCGCCCACAAAAAAATAGCAATGCTGCCTAATTAAGCCTCTGTTATGTCTCTAAATAGTCTCCTGGCATACCTGAAAAAATCGAACAATATCAGTGCCTTGTCTGGCATTGTGCGAGGCATTGAGAAGGAGAGCCTGCGCATTGATGCTCAGGGTTATCTAGCCTCGACTGCGCACCCCAGATCCCTAGGCTCTGCCTTGACTCACCCATCGATAACCACCGACTTTTCCGAAGCTTTGCTAGAATTTATAACGGCGCCATCGCCGACTATAGATCATGTACTCAGTGAACTGGAAGAAATTCACCAATTTGCCTACAGGCAGATAGGCGAAGAATTGCTTTGGGTGAGCAGCATGCCCTGTCAATTAAGAAGTGACAGGCAAATTCCAATTGGCGATTATGGTACTTCTAATATAGGCACCATGAAAAAAATCTATCGGGTTGGGTTGGGCCATAGATATGGAAGAGCCATGCAAACCATTGCTGGTATCCACTATAACTTTTCACTGTCTGATGATTTTTGGCGACTATTGCAACAAAGAAAACAAAATCAACAGTCCTTGCAGAATTTTAAGTCTGCCGAATACTTCGCCCTTATTCGTAATTTTAGGCGCTACTCATGGTTGCTAATCTATCTGCTGGGTGCTGCCCCTGCCGTATGTAAAAGCTTTGTCGCTGGTCGCTCGCATAAACTTGTGCCTGTAGGATCTGACACCCACAGTCTATTCATGCCCTATGCTACCTCTCTAAGAATGGGTGATTTAGGCTATCAAAGCGAAGCTCAGAGTTCTTTGCGCATCTGTTATAACAGTCTAGAGCAGTACATCAGCACCCTGCGCGGAGCGCTTCGTCAACCCTATGCCGCTTATGATGAAATCGGACTGAAAGATCAACAAGGCAATTATAAACAGTTAAATACTCATCTGTTGCAAATTGAAAATGAGTTCTACAGTACAATCCGTCCCAAACGAACCATGGCTGAGGGCGAAACTCCATTGCAAGCCCTAGAAAATAGGGGCGTGGAGTATTTAG
>CAXEWB010000102.1:0-2773 GCA_963999835.1 uncultured Cellvibrionales bacterium
CCAGATACATAGGGCCAAAGCCTGTTCCAGTTGCAGTTCCACCGGCCGTGGTATTGGATGATGTAACAAACGGATAGGTACCGTGATCAATATCAAGCAATGATCCTTGAGCACCCTCGAAAAGGATATTTTCACCTGCCTCACGCGCACTGTGGAGGATTTGAGTTACATCACCCATCATAGGCAAAAGCGCTTCTGCCCAATCCTGAGACTGGTCTAATGTGGCCTGATAATCTACAGCCTCAACTTTGAAATAATGCTGCAGTGAGAAGTTATGGTAATCCAACACTGATTTTAGCTTATCGGCAAAGCGTGACATATCTAGCATGTCACTCAGACGCAGACCGCGGCGTGCCACTTTATCTTCATAGGCAGGTCCTATGCCACATCCCGTCGTACCAATCTTGGCAGATCCCCGCGCAGACTCTCGGGCCTGATCCAAAGCGATATGATAGGGCAGTATCAAGGGGCAAGACCCAGAGACCACGAGTCTGTCCCGTACCTGAACCCCGCGCTCTTCGAGCATCATTATTTCTTTGAGCAACGCATCAGGTGCCAGCACCACTCCGTTACCAATGACACAGGTGACATGGTCGCGCAGAATACCAGAGGGAATAAGATGCAGTGCAGTTTTCTTACCATCAATAACTAGTGTATGTCCTGCATTGTGACCGCCCTGAAAGCGAGCCACCAGCGAAGCTTTATCAGTTAACAGATCAACAATTTTGCCCTTTCCCTCATCACCCCACTGGGATCCAAGAATTACAACATTATTACCCATACGGTTTTTTTCTCAGAATACATGAATGAAGCCCTTCGTTAAGGCAATTTCTCAACCACAAACTGATCACCCTGACACACTAACTGACGATCACAATTGATCTCTTGGTGGTCCACTATCTGCCCAGAAAAACCCTGAACAACACGTTCTCCCTGCTCACGCAACAGAGCAACTTGCTGTTGACATTCAGCATCTAGGTCTGCAGATACAAAAATACCGGCTTTCCTCTGCGAAGGGAAATGCCCTCTGCTAACCAAGGATTTGAGATCAAAAGCAAAGCCGGTAGCTGGACGCGAGCGACCAAAGGATTCGCCCACATGATCATAGCGACCACCGTTGCCCAAAGCTTTGCCATGGCCCTGAACATAAGCCGCAAAAACCACGCCCGTATGATAATGAAAACCTGGCAACTCACCCAAATCCAAGTGGACTGTAATATCACTATCATTGAGTGCCGCCAGAATCTGTTCTAACTCATTTAAGGCACCTGTGACCACATCTGGCGCACCTGCTAAACTGTTTCTTGCCTTTTGTAAGATTTCGGCACCACCCGATAAAGTGGGCAATAACTTTAACCAGTCCGCAAGCTCTGAATCAGATATATTTTTATCTACCCAAACATTAATTTCAGCAACTGCTTTGCTTTGTAAAAGTTCAAAGAATTCGGCCTCTTGGCCTAGATTTAAATTAGCAAGTGCTAGCAGACCACGAGAAATATCTACGTGCCCCAGATCCAAGTGCACAGAATCAATACCTGCCACTTCGAGGGTCTTGAGAAATAACTCTATAACTTCGATGTCAGCATCTAGACTGGGTTCACCAAAAAGTTCTACTCCAATTGATATTGGGGTACGTGACTCGAGCGGCCCCCTGGGGCGAGTTTGCAGGACGGTACCAGCATAACAGAGCCGACTCGGACCCTGTCTACAAAGACTGTGTGCATCCATTCGAGCTGTTTGTGGGGTAATATCAGCGCGAATACCCATCATGCGACCACTGATTTGATCAGTGACTCTAAACGTCATTAGGTCTAGATCAGCGCCAGAACCGCTCAGCAGTGACTCTGTAAATTCAACCATGGGTGGTATCACAAGGTCATAGCCCCAGCAGGTGTATAGATCAAGCAGATTACGGCGCGCTGATTCGACAAGTTGCGCTTGTTCTGGTAGCACCTCATCAATACCATCTGGCAATAACCAACTGTCTATATTTGTCACAGCGACCTCTCAGTTTAATATCGCAAAGGTTATCGCATGAAAATCAGAATGGTTAGGCCAATAAGCATACTTACCAAACCTATAATGCGCATTGATCGGTTATCCATCATGACTATCTGGCTAATCATGCTACGCCATCGGTCTGGCAAGCAAAAGGGCATAATTCCTTCAAAAACCATCATTAATCCAACAGCCGTAACTATATCTTGCAACAATGCCCAAAACCTCTGATAGAAAATAATACCGAGATACCTCAGTACAAATATTCTATCAAAACAGCCACGTCTGTGGCAGAAGTTTTTAACCTGAATTGACTGTTGGCGCGAAATGCCACGCAAGGTGTTTCGCGCTAACTTTTAATTAATTGGCAGTCTGCTGTTTAAGGTATTTGAAGAAGTCTCCATCAGGCTCTACCAACATGATATCCCCTTTGTTGGCAAAGGATTGCTTGTAAGCATTTAAGCTGCGAACAAAGGCGTAAAACTCTGGATCTTTTTCGTAGGCCTGTGCATATATTTTAGCGGCCTCAGCGTCACCTTCACCGCGAACTTGTTCTGCATCGCGATAGGCATTGGCCAATTCAATAGTACGTTCTCGATCAGCAGAAGCACGAATTTTTTCTGCTCTCTCTTTACCAGTAGAACGCAACTCACGGGCCTCTTTCTCCCGCTCTGCAGTCATTCTCCTGTATACTGGCCCACTCACTTCCTGAGGCAGATCAATGCGTTTGACGCGCACATCAATGACTTCGATACCCAACTCGTCAAGGACCGAC
>CAXEWB010000103.1:0-3665 GCA_963999835.1 uncultured Cellvibrionales bacterium
ACCCTATGGTTTACTGGCCTATCTGGCAGCGGCAAAAGTACTGTTGCCGTAGCACTGGAACAGGCACTCTTTAAACGAGGGAAATTAAGCTATCGACTAGATGGCGACAATATCCGCCTTGGCATCAATAAAAATTTGGGGTTTTCTGCTGAAGACCGCGCTGAAAATATTCGCCGAATCGGTGAAATTTCAAAACTGCTTGTGGACTGTGGTGTTATCGCTCTATCCAGCTTTATCAGTCCCTACAAAGTAGACAGAGACAGGGTGCGGGCACTGCATGCTGAATCCAATTTCCCTTTTATTGAAGTGTTTATAGACTGTGCTTTGGATGTGGCTGAAAACCGCGACCCCAAAGGCCTATACAAAAAAGCACGAGCGGGAGAAATCAAAAACTTTACTGGCATTGATGACCCCTACGAAGAACCAGAAAAACCCGAAATTCACCTGCGCACAGATAAAATGACTCTGGAAGAGGAAGTATCACTGATTATTCGTTATTTGGAGGATAATCAAATTATCGATAGCTTAAGTTAGCAAAGCATAATTCCGTTATTCAAGCCATTATTATGGCTTAGTCAAACCAGAACCCAAACATTAAGTATCTTTTCTCTTGCACTGACAGCTACAGGCAAATATTAATTTTTATTTGGAAAAAAGTACTGCGTAACAAACATCTAAACCCTGACCGCGGGAATCATTCACAAATTTATAGATATTTGGGGAGCAAACAAGGGGGATCAGCATGTACTGGGGAACCTTAGCTTGGATAAAAAAAGGCTTTAAGAGAATGATAGGGAGGTTTATCCCTCATTAGATATTCCATCAGGTATAAAGCTACCCACTTTACTAATATTCTGCCAAAGAAGCGCCCGAGGAACTGAAACATCCATAGCCTTCATGCAACGCTCAAGCAATCCATTCGCCTCACCTAAGATTCCAATCACCTTGGCAAGGTCTTTTAAAATTGCTTCACCATAGGCTGCGTCGGCTTTTGTTGTCGCCTCGTTAAATTCTGACTTACTCAGATTAAGCATTGCAAGGTCTATTACATCTCGACAATGCATACCCATATCTAGGCCTCTATCAGAATTGGCAAGCAACTTACTTACAGCCATATCTATTTTCGTCAACGTGGCCACACCCAATACACTGTCTTGCTTTCCAGGCTTAACTAAACCAATACGGCCTTCAAGAACAATCTCGAACTTGATTGGTTTTCCTTCTACAAATACCTTGGTTCGAATACCGTACTGATCACTGCGAATATCCGACGTTTGAAATTGGCCGACATCGGTGCTCTTTATTAGGGCTTGAAGACCTTGTTCACGGACTAAATTGCGCAGGTACCGGTATGACGATAAGTCTGAGACTAAAAAATCCATATCAACCGATTCACGGTACTCACCATATCCCAGAGCGATTGCTGTGCCCCCAGCAAAAAGGCAGTTATGCCACTTAAGGAGGTCAGCATCCAGCGACTCAAGTACTTTAGCTATTCGTTGGTGATGTAGACGGGTAAACATCAAGACACCGCCCCCTCAAAAGCAACGCCAAGTAGCTCGATAAGCTTCTGCTCACTGTCACTAAGGTTTGCGATATCCAAGAAGCGCTTGTTGCGTTCATAGATTGAGTGGGCCTCAACAAGAGACAGCTTATCAACCCCCTGCACATGCCATGCAAGCTCCTTTAACTGGGGATAATCTGAGAATGATAGTCGAACCGGCAGTTTGTCCAAGTCGTTTCCATTAGCCTCGTGCCCTCTGTTCACTTCTGCACACAGTTGCAGCCGCAAATCTAAAGCGCTGACTACATTCAGGTAGGCGCCCATACTCACGGTGGGCTCACCCTTTTCAATACGGTGTAGCGTCACTCGAGAAATGCCCGCCGTCTGGGCGACGGAGTTTGCCGTGATCTTGAATGACTTACGATGCTGCCTTATCAACTGGCCAATATCGGCAAGCTGGCTAATCGCGTCACTTGATATTTTTTCTATATTCTTTTTCATAATGTTTCATATAATAGACAAATATATCTAAATGTCAATTATATGAAACATTTTAAACCTGTTACCCAGTTCGGCTACTTACGGCAATTGATAAGCCTAATTATCGCCGTTTATCATTCCAATACACGAGTAGTCAGAGAGCCTTGGTATTTTCACCCAGCCAAGCACGCAGGTTGTCGAAAGTTACACTCGATGTTTCGTAAAGCCCCAAAACAAAGTCTTGAGCTTCGTCATCCGTCGCAGTGATATCCAGCCCATTAATTGCCAAAAATACATAGGTTGCAGCGAATGCCGTTCGTTTGTTGCCATCAACAAAAGGATGGTTCTGCGAAAGACTTTCCCATAAAGCTGCCGCCTCATCGATTAATGTCGGGTAATACCCCGTTTGTGGCCGGAACAATGCCGCCTCCAAAAGACCAGGGTCTCTTATCCCTTGGCCACCACCGTAACGCTCTATCTGATCAGCATGAATAGCCAGAATGTCATCGACCCTAATATAGTCAACGCTCATTGCGCTAGCTTTTTATAGAGACCTGAAAAACGTTCAGTACTTTTAAGGTACGCGGCCATCACATGCTCTCGACCTGACGCGCCATTTTTGGCATTCAAATGATCCCGAAGAGCATCCTCGACCACAGCCTGGATCTGTCTGCCTTCTGACTTGGCAAGTTTTCTGACTGAGTCCAAAAGCGCTGAATCAACCTGAGTTGCAAATTTTTCTCTTGCTATTGACATAATTGCACTCCATCATGAAATGTCATTTTTTATCATGATATATCTTGATCGCAGTGTTTGCAAGGCTGTTAACCCGCTATGACAGTGCTTATCGTTACCTAAGCATCTAATGATTCTAGCCAGTCAAATAAACGACTACTCGTAATGAGTCCACAGCCGCAATATCTTGACAGCCTTTTCCGTCTCTAAAACCTGATAAACAAGCCGATGCTGAATATTGATTCTTCTTGAATAAGCATCGGTCAGATCACCCACCAGCTTTTCAAAAGGCGGCGGAGTTTGCCATGGATCGGACTGGAGAATCGTTAATAATTGCTGCGCTTTAGTTTTCAATCCGGATGATGCTAGTTTTCGTGCATCTTTTTGGGCCTGTTTGGTGTAATACAGCGTCCACATTACCAATTTAATTCAGTCGCAGCGCTGTCGATGCTCTCCTGCATACCCTCTAAAATTGACTCGCGCATCCCTGGCACCGATAAAAGATGCAAGGTTTCGTTGATCGCATTCCAATCATCTTCGGACAGGAGAACAGCATTGCCACGCTTGCCCGTTATAACCACTGGCTCATGGCTGGCTGACGCATCGTCGATCAATTTATACAGGTTGGCTCTTGCCTCAGTAACATTCAGTGTTGTCATAATGAAATCCTCTTTGACTAAAAGTACGCTAATACGTACGTTATGTCAAGTTCACCTGAGTTATTTCCCACCGAAAGCCGATAATCATATTTATCGCCAGTTAAACCTAACCGCAGTTGAACAGCAGATTTACATAGTCATTTTGGATGATGTATTTTTTTTACCTAACATCAGCCTGCAATCATCAACATAACCCCCAATAACGGAAGCTACATAAGACCAGAATTCAACCTGCTCGAGAGTCCTTTGTGAAACTTCAGGCGACACAAAGCGACTCATTTCCTGAT
>CAXEWB010000104.1:0-2525 GCA_963999835.1 uncultured Cellvibrionales bacterium
ATCTACCGTAGAGCCGACAGCGGCAAGTTCACCCTTTTCATCAAAAGATCGATTATCCGACCAGGCAACATTGTAGATCTGTTCAAAGGAGTCACCCTGTTGATCAATCCATCCTTTGATAATTTGAACGCGATCAAGATTAGCGCCGATTGGGTCCTTAACCGCACGTATTAAAAATTCTGGGGCATCTTTATTTTTTTGCGCAGTTAAATCACCACCCATAGGCACACCCCCTCGATAGCCTATCTTTGCTAGATCCTCCGCTTCCTGCGATTGCTGTGGCCAGTTCCATCCACCAAAAAACTGTAGGCCAATGCGCGGCCCAGTGGTGGCATAGACCTCCTTGCGTTTAAAGGCGGCATAAATTTCTTCGCGAGTATTCTGCTTTGCCCAGACCGCTGTCAAACCTGCGGCAGCCATATCCCAGCCACTGTTTTCAGCGGCACCAATAATATCTTGATCCTTGGTCTCTGGTGTGGAGTCGGTGGCATATTTACCCCAGAAGTTGTCCTCTTCTGCTGTCGCCAATCCGGTGTGGGAGTCGGTGGACCCTATCATTCCAAACTTGTAGGGATTGACGCCTATTTGCTGTTCAATGGCCATGCCTGTCTTTAAGCTCGATCGCACATAGTCAGCTGGCTTGGGCGCATAGGCTTGATTGCGTTGCTGGAGATAAAAACCGTAACGCTCGAAGTCGGCAAACTGATCTTTAGGTGAAAAATCGGGGTGAGTTTCACTGTCGCCTTTTACCTGCGTCATTTCTACCACCGGTTCCCAGGCCATTCTGACCTGACTGTATTGGGCAGTGATCGGCTCGCCTTTGACTGTGGTATCAGCAAACATATAGCCTTTGGAAATGTTTGAATTGTGGGGAATGGATACAAATCGAGTTTCGGTTTTCTCTTGGGTTGACTGGAGCCAAGCCCATAGATCCTCAGGGTATTGGCTAGTGTCCGATCCATAGGGCAGAAATTGCAACGCTTTATCCGCTCCATCTGGGGTGAATACAACCCGGTGTAGGTTGGCTCCCGCTGGGGTAGAGCTCCACTCCCAACCAATTAAGCTGGTAAATTTACCCGGCTCATAATGGCGCTCTGCAGTCTGTACTATATCAGTCCAAACCTTATTGCGAATTGCTGTGGTATCACCATAGGGTGAGCCGTACATAACCCCATGAGGATCTTGGATTGGATCTCCATCGGCACTGACCTCCTGTTTTGGAAGAATATCGGTAAATATTTCTTCACCTCGGCCATTGTCAACAAGATACTTTGCCAGTTTCATTTGTACCCAGCGTTTAAAACTATCCCAAGCCCCCATAGGCGCCAATAGATCATTACCCTCCAAAATCAGGGTCGTAAAGACGCCTAACTCTTCAGCATGATCAGAGACAACAAGAAAATCTAGCGGGGTTTTGATTTGCACTCTAACCCTATTTTCTGGATGAATCACCGGCTCACCCTTAGCCCATCGGTAAGCAGTATCTGGTGTTGCTGAATGATTTTGATTGAGAAAGGCATCAAAAGAGTATTTGGTATGCAGATGGGTATCTCCCCAGAGCAATTCAGTCTGGGTATCTGATGACAAGTCGCCACCATGATCATCTGCCACACTGGCAATGGATATTGCAAGTATCAAGCTAGAAAAAAGTATCTTGTGCATGAGACCCTCTTTTTTTGCCATCAGTTTAAATACGCCCTCGACGTTCATTGTGGCTGATACCAGATGGGTGAGGTATAAGCTCGCTCCTGAATAGTCTTTACCCCCTGTGGAGGCTCAGTAAGTCCCAGCGCCAAACTATCATAGAGTCCATTTCTTGGGGTGGGTATCTGTAGTACTCTGGCATAGTAAAATGCCGGTTGATTAGTGTTAAAATCTGGATCTGTCCAGTGCGCAGATAACTCCGGCTCACCAATGCTATTGGTATAACGTGCTGAACTGACATCCACGCTATTACCCACGGTTGGTAGTTTGCCACTGGCATTCAAGTCGCGCGCACCAGACCAAGCGACGTTGTACACTTTTTCAAATTGCTCACCCTTAGCATTGATCCAACCTTTAATAATCTGCAGGCGATCCAGGTTAGCATCGATGGGATCCTTGACCGCTCTCAAAATAAAACTTGGGGATTTGGGGTTTTTAGTGCGACTGAGATCACCGCCCATAGGCACACCATATTGATAGCCAATCTGAGCAAAGTTTTCTGATTGTGCAGCATGCTCGGGGAATTCCCATGCGCCAAATAGTTGCACTTTTAAGCGCGGGCCAGTGGTGGCATAAACCTCTTTGCGTTTAAACGCCGCATAGATAGCTTCACGAGTATTCTCCGTTGCCCAGACTGCAGCAAGACCAGAAGCAGACATATTCCACCCATCGCTACCATTTAGGCGACGGCTTGCCGAAGTCTTGGTTTCTGGCGTGGAGTCTCTCGCCATCTTACCCCAAAAGTTACTTTCCTCTGCTGAGGACAAACCTGAATGGGAATCTGTTGAACCAATCAACCCAAATTTATAGGGATTAACACC
>CAXEWB010000105.1:0-2009 GCA_963999835.1 uncultured Cellvibrionales bacterium
AGATCAAGAACAGGAACAGGAACAGGAACAGAATCAAGATCAGCAACAGGATCAGACCCAACAAGATCAAGAACAGGAACAGAATCAAGATCAGCAACAGGATCAGACCCAACAAGAACAGGAACAACAGACGCAAGAGCAACCGCAACTAGAGGAGCAAGAGGCTGAACAGACTGATAATGAGCAGCAACAGCAACTGGAACAGTGGCTTCGCAGGGTACCAGATGACCCCGGCGGTCTATTGCGGCAAAAATTTCGCTATCAATCACAGCAGCGCAGCAAAGATCAGCGCCGCCCTCAACCCCCCAATCAGCAAGAGCGTTGGTAAATGAAAAGCTATTACCTTAAAAACTTACTTTTTTGCCTAGTACTACTCTGTCCATTATTGAGTTGGGCAGAACTCAGTGCAAAAGTTGATAGAACTGAACTTGCAGCCAACGAAAGCCTGCAATTGGTTGTTCGTTTTAGTGGGCAAGCAATAGCCGGAGAACCGGACTTTTCACCAATCGAAAAAGATTTTGAAATACTCTCTACCAGTCGCCAACAGCAGTACTCTTTAATAAATGGCAAAAGTGAGTCCTATACTGATTGGAAAATACTTTTACTGCCCAAACGCAGCGGACAGCTTTTGATACCACCCCTCAACTATAAAGGTAACAGCAGTAAGGCAGTGGCAATTAATGTTCGAGCGGTCAATTCGGCGACAAATAGTGCCAACAAGCAACCTGTATACACTGAAACCACTGTGGATAAAGAAACGGCTTATGTGCAAGAACAAATTATTTTAACCATTCGCCTTGTAACCTCTGTGCAATTACAGGACTTCTCTCTGTCAGAACTTGAAGTGCCCGACGCTCTGATACAAAAAGTAGACGAAACCCAATACCAAAAGATCATCAACGGCAGAAATCATTTGGTAGTAGAAATTAAATTTGCTCTCTTTCCTCAGGTAGTGGGTAAACTAGAAATCCCCGCTCTGCGCATGGGCGCCTTTGAAAGCCGGGAATTTTCTCAGTTCGGTAGTTTTTCAACAAGGGGTAACCGAATACTGCGTCTGACTGAGGGCAAAAGTATTGATATTTTGCCCAAACCCACACATATTCCAGCAACCCAGTGGATGCCCAGCAGCGGCCTAAGTATGAGTGAAACCTGGAGCGACAATTCAAATACCCTAAAGGTGGGTGAACCCATTACCAGAACCATTACACTGCGCGCTCAAGGCCTTACAGCGGCACAGATACAACCACTACCAGAACTACAAAAAGATAATTTCAAAGTCTATCCCGATCAGCCCAAACTAGAGGATCAGACTAGTAGTCAAGGGTTGCTGGGCGTTCGCACTGAAACTCTAGCCATTGTTCCCAGTCAAACCGGCGAGTTGAACCTGCCTCCTATAAAGGTGGAATGGTGGGATACCGTCAACAATCGACGACAGACTAGTACCCTTGCCTCGCGCTCGTTCAATGTCATAGCTGCAGATCCCATTGAAAATAGCGCCGCAGCCATACCTGCAACTGATCCGTTACAGCTCGACAACAACTTGGGTTCTAACTCTGATTTCAGTGGTTCCGTTGGTATACAACAGGTCTCTGAGCTTACTCGCTGGTCTATGGCTTTAAACGCGCTATTGATTGCAGTCCTAGTGGGCATGCTGTACCTATACCGGTCACCCAGAGCTAAAGCCACTGCGGCGCAGACTGATCAACCCCTTTCCAATACTGGCAAGCTCAGTCAACAGCTCAAACTGATTGAAAAGCAGGCCTCGGTCAACAACCTCGGCGCCATGCGCGACAACATTCTACTATGGGGGACAAGCCTGTTCCCAGACCACCCCCCCACAACACTGGAGCAACTGGGCCTATTAATGGACAGTGATCAATTGACGGAACAATTTGCCCTACTGGATCGGCACCTGTTTCAGCCAAATTTAAATGCAGATAACTTTGATACTGCGCTTATAATCTCCATACTCAAGCGCTTTAGACGGCCATCAGAGAATAAAAAAATAC
>CAXEWB010000106.1:0-5350 GCA_963999835.1 uncultured Cellvibrionales bacterium
ATATAGGCGCCGGTGACCAAGGTCTTATGTTTGGCTATGCCAGCAACGAAACTGAGGTGCTGATGCCCGCTCCTATCTTTTATGCTCACCGATTAGTAGAGCGACAGGCGCAACTTCGTAAATCCAACGCGCTGCCCTGGTTGCGTCCAGATGCCAAAAGTCAAGTGACATTGCGCTACGAAAACGGTGTACCTGTGGCTGTAGATGCTGTAGTTCTCTCGACTCAGCATGAGCCAGGTATTAGTCAGCTAGATCTTCATGAAGCTATTCGTGAAGAGATTATTCATAAGGTTTTACCAGAACAGTGGCTTCATGCAGATACTAAGTACCATATCAATCCCACGGGCAATTTTGAGATTGGCGGTCCTATGGGTGACTGTGGTCTTACCGGTCGCAAAATTATTGTTGACACCTACGGTGGTATGGCGCACCACGGAGGTGGTGCTTTTTCTGGCAAGGACCCAACCAAGGTTGACCGATCAGCCGCCTATGCCGGACGCTACGTAGCAAAAAATATTGTGGCAGCAGGTCTTGCCGAGCGCTGCGAGATTCAGGTGTCCTATGCCATTGGCGTCTCCGAGCCAACCTCAATCAGTATCAATACCTATGGCACAGGGAAACTATCTGATGATGAGATCATCAAGTTAGTACGCGAACATTTTGACCTACGTCCCCGTGGCTTGATTGAGATGCTTGACCTATGCAGACCCATTTATCAGCAAACTGCCGCCTATGGTCATTTTGGCCGCACAGGTACTGATTTTACATGGGAAAAAACGGACAAGGCTGAATTGCTAAAGAAAGCACTTTAGTCTGTCAATAACTTTTTGAAAAGGTAATCAAATATGACTGCAATACAACTAGCAGATAAGAAACAACCCTTCAGCGACTACAAGGTTGCCGATATCAATTTAGCAGAATGGGGAAGAAAAGAAATCGCCATTGCTGAAACAGAAATGCCTGCACTGATGGCCTTGCGAGAAAAGTACCATGCTCAACAGCCGCTGGCTGGTGCGCGTATCCTTGGCTGTATCCACATGACAATCCAGACTGCCGTGTTGATAGAGACTTTAGAGGCACTGGGTGCTGAGGTACGCTGGACCTCGTGCAATATTTTCTCTACTCAGGATCATGCTGCCGCCGCAATTGCAGCCAATGGTACGCCAGTATTTGCTTGGAAGGGCGAAACTGAAGAGGAATACGATTGGTGTCTTGAGCAACAGGTGCTTAAAGATGGCACGCCTTGGAATGCCAATATGGTGCTCGATGATGGTGGAGATCTAACCGCCCTGCTACACCAAAAATACCCCCAAGTTTTGGATCAAGTTCACGGTATTACCGAAGAGACGACTACAGGTGTTCATAGACTCTATGAGATGCTCGAAGCTGGTGAGCTAAAAGTGCCCGCTATCAATGTGAATGACTCAGTGACCAAGTCTAAAAATGACAATAAGTATGGCTGTAGGCACAGTCTAAATGATGCGATTAAGCGTGCTACCGATCACTTATTATCGGGTAAAAAAGCTCTGGTTATCGGCTACGGTGATGTGGGTAAAGGCTCGGCTCAATCTCTGCGTCAAGAGGGTATGATTGTTAAAGTCACTGAGATCGATCCAATTTGTGCCATGCAGGCTTGCATGGATGGCTTTGAGGTAGTCTCCACCTATGTTGATGGTGATGCCAGCAGAGGTGTTAACCCTGAACTATTGGCTAATACCGATTTATTAGTAACCTCAACCGGCAATTACAATGTCTGTGACGCCGCTGTGCTGGGCGCGCTAAAAAGTGGTTGTGTGGTGTGTAATATCGGGCATTTTGATAATGAGATCGATACGGCTTATATGCGCAAGACTTGGGAATGGGAAGAGATCAAACCTCAAGTCCATAAGGTCTATCGTGAGCGTAGCAATAACGACCATCTTCTTCTACTGGCTGAGGGTCGGTTGGTCAACTTAGGCAATGCTACAGGTCATCCCAGCCGTATTATGGATGGTTCCTTTGCTAACCAAGTTCTTGCACAAATCGAACTATATCAACGATCATTCGCTACTCAAGATAGCGCCACTCAAGCTGAGTTGTTGCGTGTAGAAGTTTTACCCAAGCACCTTGATGAAGAGGTAGCAGCTCATATGGTTCGTGGATTTGGTGGTGTGATTACCCAGCTCTCCCAAGAACAGGCCGATTATATTAAAGTGCCTGTAGAAGGTCCCTTTAAAGGCAACGACTACAAGTATTGATTTTCTATTGTTTCATCCTCAGCTTCCGAGGGGGCTGAGGATTCTTTAAATCTAGGACCATCCATGACCCAAACACCCCATATTAGTTTTGAGTTCTTTGCTGCAAAAACTGAGCAAGGGCGAAAAAATCTACTAAACAGTTGTCAAAAACTCAGTACCTTTAATCCAGATTTTTATTCGGTTACCTACGGCGCCGGTGGCTCCACAAGAGACACTACGAAGCAGTTAGTGTTGGATATACAACAGCAGGGCTATGAGGCTGCGCCCCATTTATCATTTGGTGGGGATACTAAAGAGGCGGTACTGTCACTTATCAATGATTACAAGGAAGTCGGCATCTCAAGCCTAGTTGCACTGCGCGGCGATCTACCCTCTGGCATCGGTGGTGCTGGGCAACTGGTGCATGCCAATGAACTGGTGGCTTTGATTCGAGAACAAACGGGTGATCACTTTGATATTAATGTGGCCGCCTATCCAGAAATACATCCTGAAGCTGAAAGTTATAGCGAAGACATCTATTGGTTGGGAGAAAAATTCAAAGCTGGCGCTGATCGTGCTATTACTCAGTATTTTTATAACCCCGATGCCTATTTTAAATTTCTTGATAACTGCCAAAAAGTTGGTATCGATAAACCCATAGTGCCGGGCATCATGCCCCTTACCAATTACCAGAATCTTGTGCGCTTTTCTGATAACTGTGGTGCCGAAATACCGCGCTGGCTGCGTTGGCAACTTAAGGAGCGCAGCGATAACAGTGACGACCTAATCAAGTTTGGTATTGAGGTCGTCTCTGAGCTCTGTGAAACACTGCTTGCAAGGGGAGCGCCAGGATTACATTTTTATACCATGAATCAATGGCAAATTTCTGATACCTTATGCCGTAACTTAGATCTTGCCACAAAATAATAAATGATGCGTATTCCTCGAGTTTACTCGCCACAATTGATATCCATCGGTGATGAAGTAAAGCTTGAACCAGGACCAACTCGTCATCTGACCTCTGTATTGCGTATGTCCGTAGGGCAGGAGGTCATTCTCTTTAATGGTCAGGGCGGTGAGTATAGTGGACAGTTGGTCGAAGCTCGAAAAGGCTTAGCCTCCGTCGAAATCAAAACATTTAACGAGACCGATCGAGAGTCTCCCCTGTCACTTCATTTGGGGATTGGTATTTCTCGGGGTGAGCGCATGGATTGGATTGTGCAGAAAGCCACTGAATTGGGCGCGACACAAATTACCCCATTGTTTAGTGAACGCTGTGAGGTTAAATTAACTGGTGACAGACTGGTCAAAAGAGTTCGCCACTGGCAACAGGTGGCTATAAGTGCCTGCGAACAATGTCAGCGCAATAAGCTACCGACAATTAATTCTCCTGTCCCAATACAAAACTGGCTAGCCAATTGTAGCGAAGACCTTAAATTACTGATGCATCACCGCGCCAATAAGCGCCTGCATGATCTCGCACAACAAGCTGCATCGGTTGCCCTGCTAGTTGGCCCCGAGGGTGGATTCTCAGATCAAGAGATTAATCAATCAGGCCAGCAAGGGTTTCAACCTCTAGCTATAGGTCCAAGAGTGCTACGCACGGAAACAGCACCTGTTGCCGCTATTAGCATTGTGCAAGTACTGTGGGGAGACTTTCAGTAAATGTATATCAAAGCGAATGAGTAACACCTGGTGAACACCAGTCAGCCCTGCTTTAAGGCTTTAATATCAGCAGTAAGTCTATTTTGGCTCAGTACAACGGTAGCAACTGAGACGCCTATTGCAAAAAATAACTTTCGCCTAATCAATGCTATGGGCACCATTATCTGTGATGGAAAGATTCGTGGCTCTGCAACGCATATTTCTGTACCACAAGCAAAGCAGCAAGGAAAGTCGGTGCTTATCTCCGCAGCGCATATTTTGTTTGACAAGAAAACTGGGGAGGCATTTAACAGTTGCCAATACCGACCTCAAAATAAACGGCTAATGGCAAGGGATATTGACGTGTTTTCTGCCACTTCGTATACGGTTTCGTCTGCAGATAAAATTTCCCAAGCGGAGGATGACATTATTTTTATGATGCTGGAGCATCGACTCTATCAACCTTCGTTAAGCCTATCTGACAAAGGATCAACCTCCGATGATCAATTACGACTGATAGCCTACAGTGCCCATTTAGATCGCATAAATCTCTCGCAAGCCTGCAGTCCAATCATCTCTGCCGAATCACTCAGCCCGTATCTTCTTTTACACGACTGCAAGGCTCAAGCTGGCACTTCTGGTGGCGCTATTGTGGATACAGGCAGTGGGAAAATCGTGGCTATTCACGGTGGCGCGTTGGTGTTTGACCAAACGTCTTTTAAGATTGGTTCAAATGACAGCAACCCTTCTCTTGAGAGATATCAAGTACCTGCTGAAAAATTGATCAATCAGGGGCGAATAATAGATTCTGAATTAATTTCAGATTTAGAGTCCTTTATCAGCGCAAATAACCAGCACTAATAACTCTCAAGTTATCTTTAAAATTTAGTTCGTCTTAGCTTTTCTAATCGCCACCGAGCCTGCCAACTTATCATGCCATCCCTGTTTTCGCCGATCAAAGGCTATCCATAGCAAACCAATAAAAATTACCAATGCAGCCGGCAGATAGCCCACGTATCTAATAATACTCTGTTTTACAGTCAGTGCTGACAGGGTCTCAGCATCTACCACCTGCACCCCAAAAAGCATCTTTCCCGGCGTAGCTAAAAACCGCATCCAAAACCAGATGGTTAATAACACGGGAACGATATATCCCAAAAATATATCCCAGAAACCAAGGAAAAGTTTTTCGCCAGTCGAATATTCTTCGGCGCCATAAATCAACGTCAAAGGCAAGGTAATAATGACAGCTAGCATTATGGTATCCACCATGCTGGCCAAGGCGCGTACCCAAAAATCAGCATACTTAACTGACGCTTCGGCTTGTGGTTCATCTGTCTGTTGATCTGTTTTTTGTGCTAAGTGCTCCATAATCAAAACTCCCTGTAAAGTGCATATCGATCCAATCTATTTAATTAAGAATAGACCAAAATCTTAGCTATACAGATTTTACTTATACAGACTAATGTTTGGAGAAACTCTCGCTATTG
>CAXEWB010000107.1:0-1897 GCA_963999835.1 uncultured Cellvibrionales bacterium
GCAATTTATCCGGTCAATCCCGCTTATGATGCGCTTCATGAGTTGCCCTGTTACTTATCCTTAGCGGCGCTGCCAGAAGTACCAGATCATGTCATTTTTGCGGTCAGTGATCATCGAATAGAGGCCTGTTTTGATGAAATGTTGGCTCTGGGTATCAGGGCATGCACCATTTTTTCTGCGCTGATTATTGACGATGATCAAACGCCTAATTTAAGGCAGCGTCTGCAAAACAAAATTGACCATCATCAAGTGTTGGTTGCTGGCGCTAACTGTATGGGTTTTTACAATGTGCGAGAGGGTGTTCTGGCTGGCGGATTTGATACCCGTACCCACCCGCGCCCCGGCAATGTCGCCCTAATCAGTCAATCAGGCGCTGGTATGTCAGGTATTGTCGATGTTGAGAGGCGGATTGATTTTAACTTCGCAGTATCAACCGGTTATGAGCTATCAGTTAGTTTGGAAGACTACCTTGATTACGCGTTAGATTTGCCTGAGACCAGAGTCGTGGGTCTTTTTATGGAAACCAGTCGCTACCCTGAGAAGTTTGTTGCAGCATTGCAGAAGGCGGCTCAAAGACAGATACCCATTGTGGCCCTCAAGGTAGGACGTACTGCATTCTCTGCAAAGATGGCGCTATCCCATTCTGGAGCATTGGCAGGCAGTGATGAAGCCTACGATGCCTTATTTGAGCGCTATGGTGTGCAACGGGTCGAGGATATGGATCAGTTGGCCACTGTGCTTATTATGTTCTCTCAATCACAGCAGGTCAGTGCGGGTGGGCTGGTCTGTCTGCATGATTCTGGTGGTGAAAGACAACTGCTCATTGATTTGGCCGATGCGCAACAGGTGGCACTCGCTGAACTAACCGAGACGACTGAAAGATCGATTGCAGCATACTTAGATCCGGGGTTGCCCATAGTCAATCCGCTTGATGGGTGGGGTGCAGGAGGTGCTGATGCTCATCAGCGTATGGCAAATTGCTTTGAGGCGCTAGTTGCAGATACTAATGCGGCGCTAGGTGCTGTGGTACATGACCGTGGGCCGGATAGTGAGATCTACCCAATTTATATTGAGTATTTAAGGCAGGCTCAAGCAGGCACTTCCAAGCCGATCTTTTTAGTCGCCAATAGACAGGGCAGTGGCAGTGATTCTCTGGCGATAACATCTACGCAGCAGGGCCTACCTGTAATTGACGGCGTCTCACAGTTTTTAGTAGGGGTACGCTGTTTGTTCAATTATCGCGACTTTTTATACCCAATAACTGACCCTTTGCCTGCACTGGACGAGGTAGTGAGCCAAAAATGGCGAACGCGATTGAACTCGCAATCAGTGATAACAGAAAGTCTATCTGCTGAATGTTTAGCGGATTTTGGCTTACCTATGCTAGGAGGGTATGAGGTAGCGGATATCGAGCAGCTGCTTGATCTGGCGCAGACTGCTACATATCCACTTGTATTAAAAACTGCTGAGGTCAATATCAGCCATAAGTCGGACAGTAACGGTGTGGTGTTGAACATAGAGTCTGAGCAACAGTTGTTAAGTGCTTACAAGGAGTTAAAGCACCGGTTAGGTGCAAAAGCATTAGTTGCGCCCATGATTACTGAGCAGGGTGTTGAAATGATACTGGGCTTGAACAATGATCCCCAATTCGGTCCAATCATTGTGCTAGGGTTTGGCGGTTTGCAGGCTGAGCTGCTGGCGGACACGGTGGTTTTGTTGGCCCCTTTTGGTGAGCAAACAGCTCGGCGCGCGCTTGAGCGTCTAAAAATGAAGCCTTTACTCAGTGGTTACAGGGGGCAAAATAAAGTGAATATAGAAGCCTACTGTCGCGCTGCATCGTACCTGTCAGTGATAGCGGTTGAATTGCAAGATATTGTGGCAGAAATTGACATAAACC
>CAXEWB010000108.1:0-2403 GCA_963999835.1 uncultured Cellvibrionales bacterium
TGACAAGCAGATGTTGCTGTTAGAGTCATTTACTTTTTCGAGCATGAGGGGGGGGATTAGGCTGACAGGTAATTCGGTTTTTGTGTGAGAAGTGAAGGTCTTGATTTATAAAATGTAACTAGGAAGGTTCAGAATAATCTGAAGAATGTCCTTATAGTCGCATCATCCATGATGTCACCTTCCTAGTTGCATATCATCCCGATGTGCAGGCACATGGTAAGGTGAATGGTGAATTATTGAAATAACCTATAAGCACTAATACTTTATAACTATAAAGACTGGTCAGTTGGAACTTAAGAGGCCAAACTTCTCTCCCTTAACGCACCCAAAAGATCTCTGGTTTTAGCCGCCTCTTCAAATTCTAAATTGCGTGCATGCTGATACATCTTGTCCTCAAGTCGCTTTATTTCTTTTGCTATGTTTTCGATAGGTTTCCCCTGTTTGATATCATAAGTTGAAGCCTCCTCAGCGACCTTTCTGCCACGCTTACTTTTGCCAGGTGCGGCATAGGCGCCTTCCATAATATCGGCAACCGCCTTACGAATGCTTTTTGGCGTGACACTGTGTTTTTTATTGTGCGCCAATTGCAAATCGCGACGCCTCTGTGTTTCATCCATCGCGCGTTGCATTGAACCCGTGATTTTATCTGCATACAAAATAGATTTGCCTTGCAGGTTGCGTGCAGCGCGGCCAATGGTTTGAATCAAAGATTGCTCAGAGCGCAAAAATCCCTCTTTGTCAGCATCTAGAATAGCCACCAGAGAAACTTCCGGCATATCTAGTCCCTCTCTCAGCAGGTTAATACCCACCAGCACATCAAATTCACCTAATCGCAGATCGCGAATAATCTCAACCCGCTCTACTGTATCTATATCTGAGTGTAAATAGCGCACGCGAACCCCGTGCTCATCCAGATATTCAGTGAGATCTTCGGCCATGCGTTTGGTTAAGACAGTAATCAGCACACGCTCATTGTTAGCCGCCCTATGACGAATCTCTGATAAAACATCATCAACTTGAGTCAGCGCAGAGCGAACTTCAATCTCAGGATCCAAAAGCCCTGTGGGTCTTACAACCTGTTCAACCACTTGCCCGGCATTGGCTTCTTCATAGCGACTAGGTGTCGCTGAGACGAAGATCATCTGTGGCGCTATGGCTTCCCATTCATCAAAGCGCAGAGGTCGATTGTCAAGGGCTGAGGGCAATCTAAACCCATACTCAACCAAGGTCTCCTTGCGCGAACGATCACCCTTGTACATTGCACCTAGTTGAGGCACAGAGACGTGGGATTCGTCTATAACCATCAGAGCATTGTTTGGCAAATAATCAAATAAGGTTGGCGGCGGTTCGCCCGGCGCTCGACCGGAGAGATATCTGGAGTAGTTTTCAATACCAGTGCAATACCCCAACTCACGCATCATTTCTGTGTCATAGCGCACGCGCTCTTGTAATCGCTGAGCTTCTACTAATTTGTCCGCTGACCGCAATTGTTTGAGTCGCTCTTCAAGTTCATCTTGAATGTGATCAACAGCCTGCAATATCTTTTCTCTGGGTGTTACATAGTGCGTTTTGGGATAGACCGTAAACCGAGGCACTTTTCGCAGAACCTCTCCTGTCAGCGGATCAAACAGGGTAAGGCTATCAATCTCCTCATCAAATAGCTCAATGCGAAGGGCTTCAAAATCTGAGTCAGCTGGATAGATATCAATGACATCGCCTCTCACCCTGTAAGAGGCGCGATCAAAATCAACATCATTGCGACGATACTGCAATTCTGCCAGTCGCCTTAAAATAGAACGCTGATCAATTTGCTCACCACGAGAAATATGCAAGACCATCTTAAGGTAGGAGCTGGGATCCCCTAGACCATAGATTGAGGAAACTGTTGCAACCACAATGACATCCTGACGTTCCATCAATGATTTGGTAGCGGATAGGCGCATCTGCTCAATATGAGCATTTACCGAGGCATCTTTTTCAATAAAGGTATCTGAAGATGGCACATAAGCTTCGGGCTGATAATAGTCATAGTAGGAGACAAAGTATTCCACCGCATTGTTGGGGAAAAATCCCTTAAATTCGCCATATAACTGGGCTGCTAGGGTTTTATTATGGGCCAATACTATAGCGGGCCTTTGCACTTCTTCGATCACCTTGGCAATAGTGAACGTCTTTCCTGAGCCCGTTACACCTAGAAGTGTCTGCCCCGCTAAACCATTTTCAAGACCATTTACCAAACCTTTTATTGCAGTGGGTTGATCACCGGCAGGACTGTAATCACTGATAACCTTTAAAGGCTTTATTGATTGTATCTTTTTACTGCTGAGCAAGAGTGTGATTCTCCTTAGGATAAGGGTTACATAGCTTGAAAAAAGTCACGATTTTTACTTTTTAAGTTATCAA
>CAXEWB010000109.1:0-2403 GCA_963999835.1 uncultured Cellvibrionales bacterium
AGAATTCACGATTGCGATCCTCTTTTATCACTGAAACCTGGTTGTGGTATCTGCCGAGAAAAGAGAATTCTGCAGCCGCCTTGCGACCCGATAAAACAGACCCCGAAATAATTCGGTTATCATCATTGACCAACTCACCAATGACTAATTGATTAAGATTGACCCCAAGTTGAGTGCGCAGGAGTCGAGGATCATCAACTTGTGGGCCCGCTAATGCAACAACGCGACTATTATCTATATATCCTGACGTGAACAGGGCTCCTATAGCAATCACATCTTGATAGCCAATTGTCCAAACTGTTTTATCTGCGCTAACAGGGTCAATATAATGAATATGCGTGCCAGCAAGACCAGCGGGGTGAGGCCCTGAAAATCTATGCGCTTGAACTGCCTGTTCAAGATCTCGTTCATCAATACTACTATCTGAACCTATACAAAGATTAACTGCCCCATCAGTCAGCTTTGAGATTATTGTCAAACCGTCATAAAAATCTTGTCGCCGCTCAGTGAGGACAATTTCAGGATCCGCAGCCAGCGGATTGGTATCCGTAGCAGTCACAAAAATTGACGCAGGAACACTGTTAACGGCGGGGATTTTTGAATAGGGACGGGTCCTAAAGGCAACCCACTGGCCAGAACTCAATAAATTATCAATGACATCACTTCTTTTCAATTTACTCAAAGAGCCTGAGTCTGTCACTGGGAAGGATTCTCTGGCATCGCCCTCAAGGTCAATGACAATAGACTGAAAAATTCGACGTTCACCACGATTGATCGCAACAATCGTTCCCGATACAGGTGATGTAAATCTTACACCAGGGTTTTTCTTGTCCTCAAATAGCAACTGGCCTTGACTGACACTATCGCCAACTCGCACAGCCATAGTAGGCTTCATGCCTTGATAGTCAGGACCTACAATGCCAATTTGACCAATCTTAGGACCCTCGTGAATAACCTGCTTTGGAAAGCCAGCTATTGGCAGGTCTAGTCCACGACGAATTTTGATCATAGAAATTACCATTTATGAATTTAAGTACTAGCGCTGAGACCTTCGCTACCGAGTCTCAACAAAGCGCAATTTCACAGGCTAATTTATACGGGCCCCAGGTTAATTTGTGTCTAACTTTAGGCCTTGCTTGAGCTTTTTTACCAACCCTGTCTGATCAGTAAAATTACGCGTTGAAGTATAATATTGTTGCCCATTTGTTGCTAGGGTCACAGAAAAAAATAGTGCCTTTTTTGGCTGATTTTTACAAAAGTTTAGTCACCTGCAACAAATTAACTGTAGAAAATATTACTACCAGTTGTTGCGCAATGACCTTAGGGCTAGGAAAACAGTTTTTCTATCGGGATGTTTTGGAAAATCAGGTATTGCCTGCTGCAAATTTTCAATAATCTCTGGATTGCTCAGCCTAAAAAAACAGTTGATTTGTTTTTCCAAACCAATCGTGGTCACAAACGCATTCTCGAGATCCTGAGATATCACCTGTTCTAACAATTCAGTAGCCTGTTTATTTCCAGGTTCACGATCCAACGTAAATTGCAAATTATTAACTATATAGTCATGCCCGGGATAGAGACGCGTTGCATCTGGGAGACATTCGAGCTGCTGTGCGAAAGTTTGATAGAGCTCGTTGGGGTGACCGCCGTTATGGCAGTTGCCGGCACCGGCATTAAATAGCGTATCGCCACTAAAAAGAGCTGGTATCTCAGTACCAGAAAAGAGGCAGATATGACTCATTGTATGCCCAGGAGTATCTAAAACTCTCAATTCTACTGTACTGCCAACTTTAACTAGTTCATTGGCCTTCAAAGGTCTATCCATATCAGGAATCTTGTCGATCGCTTTGTGATGAGCCAAAACGCTCGCTCCTGTAGCTTCCACTAGCGCTCTATTTCCTTGAATATGATCGTGGTGCTCATGGGTATTGAGAATTTGTTTAATCTGCCAGCCTAATTTATCGGCAACGTCAGTGCACTTTTGCACCTCACAGGGATCTATCACCAAGGCCTCTCGAGTTTCCGGACAGGCAATCAGATAATTAAAGTTACGCCATGCGTTATTGGTCCAAATTTGCTCGATTAACATGACAGATTTCAGTAAAAATTACTTATTAGCCTCTATAGGGTAAGTGCGCCATTCAACACCGGCGAACTTCTCCAAGCACCTGACCACCTGACAACTATATCCAAATTCATTGTCATACCAGCAATACAGAACACAGTTGTCGCCGTCGACAATAGTAGCCTTAGAGTCCATTACACAGGCCTGTCGAGAACCAACAAAATCCGTGGACACCGCCTCCGAAGAAACCGTGTATCCAATCTGCTGCTGCAAACTACTGTGCAAGGCTTTCTGACGCAAAAACTCATTCAGTTCCTCCACTGACGTCTCTCGACCCA
>CAXEWB010000110.1:0-5507 GCA_963999835.1 uncultured Cellvibrionales bacterium
CTGTCAATGTTAGATCTTGTCGAAGGTGGAAGCACAGCGGAAGAGGTCGTGCAATTAGGCAAAGCAATCGAAAAAGCGGGTGCCACGATTATTAATACCGGCATTGGTTGGCATGAGGCGCAAATACCCACAATCGCTACAAAAGTTCCCAGAGCAGCTTTCACTTGGGTCACTGCGCGCTTCAAAAAAGAGCTTTCGGTTCCCGTTATCACATCCAATCGTATTAACACGCCAGAGGTCGCAGAACAGGTTCTGGCAAGAGAGGATGCTGATATGGTGTCCATGGCGCGTCCGTTTTTGGCCGATGCAGAATTTGTCAACAAGGCTCAACAGAATAGAGCAGACGAAATCAACACCTGTATTGGTTGCAACCAAGCCTGTCTTGATCATGTATTTCAGGGTCAAATGACCAGCTGTCTAGTCAATCCGCGAGCCTGTCATGAAACAGAACTGATTATTGAGCCCACGCAATCACCGAAAAAAATTGCTGTGGTGGGCGCTGGACCTGCTGGACTGGCAGCCGCTACTACAGCCGCGTCGCGAGGTCACAAAGTCACATTGTTTGATAGCGCTGAAGAGATAGGTGGCCAATTTAATATAGCCAAACAGATTCCCGGTAAGGAGGAGTTCCAGGAAACCTTGCGCTATTTTAATAAGCAGTTGGAACTTAATAATGTGGACGTCAGACTGAATTGGTATGTATCAGCTGAGCAACTCAATAAGGCTGACTTCGACCAAGTAATCATAGCTACTGGTATTTCGCCCAGACAACCTGATATTGAGGGCATAGATCACCCAAGCGTTTTGAGCTATATAGATGTCATTGTTGATAAGAAGCCTGTAGGTAAAAAAGTTGCCATCATTGGTGCCGGCGGAATAGGATTTGATACTGCCGAGTACATTACGCATAGTGGTGAATCCACTAGCCAAAATATTCCTGCCTTTATGCGTGAATGGGGCATCGATATGACATTTAATGCCCGATCTGGCATTGAGGGAATAAAAGCCAAGCCTCAGCCATCGCCAAGAGAGGTGTATCTGTTACAGCGCAAAGTGTCGAAGGTAGGCTCAGGCTTAGGTAAAACCACCGGATGGATACATAGGGCAGGACTGGCAATGAAAAATGTACATATGATGCCAAGTTGCGACTACAAGCGCATTGATGATCAGGGTCTACATCTCAACATTGGTGATGAATCGACTGTTCTCGATGTTGATACAGTAATCATTTGTGCGGGACAAGAGCCTCTTCGAGAGATTATTGAAGGCCTTACAGTGCCCTATCACTTAATTGGTGGTGCCGATGTGGCTAAAGAATTAGACGCTAAGGGCGCTATTAATCAGGGCACCCGTTTGGCTGCCGAACTTTGAGAATAATTACTCTAAGAGTAACAAAACACTGCTAATCTTGCCCTTAATTTGCATTCTTTCCTTGCATCAGAGGTAGAATACTCCCATTATTGCCGCCCCAAAATTTATTTGCACACTGATGCGGCAAATGGCGGCCGCATTAAGTCATAACAGAGGAGTTAAGTAGTGCCCAACCCTTTCACTAGCAAGGAATTACGTCAAGCACTAGGTAGTTTTTCAACTGGGGTTACCATTGTTACTACACTGGGCAAAAATGGTCAGAAAGTGGGCATGACGGCTAATAGCTTTAACTCAGTTTCTCTAGATCCGCCATTGGTTCTGTGGAGCTTGGATCGAAAAACCAACTGCTTTGATGACTTTTTTAGTGCAAATGCCTTTGCCATTCACATACTTGCAGCAGATCAACAAGATTTATCGCAGCGCTTTGCCAGTATTGGAAAAGATAGGTTTGAGGACATAGCGTGTTCACAGGGAATATCTGGTATTCCCCTCTTATCTCACTACAGTGCCTGCTTTCAATGCTCTATGGAACATCAGTATGAGGGTGGAGATCACATCATTCTAGTTGGTAGGGTTGTTGAGTTTGTCGATAACCAACTCCCACCTTTGATGTTTTACCGCGGACAATACAAAACCCTCTAAGGCAATTATAATAGTCCCTCTATTAATCGTCATGGGAATAGCCTTTGACCTATTTCAGACCCTGCATTGATCTCCATGAGGGCAAAGTTAAGCAAATTGTCGGCGGCAGCATCACCACAGGTGGCGCTATAACCAATTTTATCAGTGATAAAGATGCCGCCCACTATGCTAATCTTTACAGTGACCACGACCTACAGGGCGGTCATATTATCTCTCTGGGCCCCAACAATCAGCAGGAAGTTATGCGTGCCTTGGCCGCCTATCCTCAGGGTTTACAGTATGGTGGAGGCGTCAATCTCGAGAATGCGGCGACATTTCTAGAGGCCGGCGCTTCACATATTATTGTTACATCTTTCTTATTCGAGCAGGGCGAATTCTCTTGGTCTAGGCTTGAGGCTATAAAATCTGCTGTGGGCGCCGAAAATTTGGTACTGGATTTAAGTTGTCGCAAAACAGATGATGGTTGGATGATCGCGACGGATCGCTGGCAAACCATAACTAGCACCGCGGTAAACTCGCAGACCATTTCCGAACTGCAAAATCATTGCGCAGAATTTTTGGTGCATGCTGCGGATGTCGAAGGTCTGCAAAAAGGAATAGACCAAGACTTGGTCAAATTGTTAGGTGATAGTTGCACCCTACCCTGCACCTATGCCGGCGGGGCGAGATCACTTGACGATTTACAGTTGGTTGAATCATTATCCAGTGGTGGCGTTGATCTGACCATTGGTAGCGCCTTGGATATCTTTGGCGGCTCTGGAGTTACCCTTGCAGACTGTATCCAGTGGAACGCCCACCAACAATCAAAACACTGATTATTCCTACCCTCACCACTGCCACTGAATGCCTAGACTAAGGGTTCTTGGCTGTCCAGGGAAATAGCGCTCAGCAGAAAAACTGGTGTAATCGGCTCTATCGGCGTAGGCTCTATCAGTGAGATTGAGCAGTCGCGCGTACAGTTTCAATTGATCATCCAATTGATGAGACAGTCTTAAATTCGAGATGTTATGGCCGGGGTAGCGGTGCAGATTTTCAGGATCTAAAAAGTAATCCCCCATTAACTGCCATTCAAATTCTAACTGTGTTTGATTGGAATACTGCCAATGTACCCTAGCATTGGCAAAATAACGTGGCGCCGAATCAATATCATTGCCACGTATTTGAATGTCATTGATTTGCCTATTGTGAAGATAGCGATGTAAGGCATGAGTAGCACTTAGATTAAATTTAACTTGAGCACTGATCTGCCAATTGACTTCCAATTCAACGCCTTGATGTTCTGTATTGCCATCACTGACATTAAAAAAATTTGAGTCTCTGTAGATATGGTTATCTTTTTCCATATGATAAAGCGCCAGAGTATAGCCTAAGACACCTCCCTCTCCTCTAACACCTAGTTCTACTGCGCTAATATTCTCGGGCTTTAAATCAGTTATCAGCTGATCTCGTTGTAGGCGATATAACTCTGTGGCTTGAGGTGCTCGAAATGCGCCACTTAAGCGCGCATAGATGCTCTGTTTGTTCCCTAACTGAAAGATGAAACCCATATCAGCAGACCAGTTACCAAAGCTATTTGTTGTTGAGTCTGGGCGGCTGTATCTGCAACCGCCAAAACCACACACTGAACCATCATCGCGGGTCCGACCGGCTAGTATTTGATTGCGATAATCATAATTAGTCGATTCATAACGCAAACCTGCCTGAACAGTCCATCTATCAGCCGCTGCCCAATGCAACTGAGCAAACAGTGCTCCCACTGTGGCTTTTACCCTGTAGTCGTAGTGCTTGCCCATTGGGATAGTCTCGCGTAAAAACCCCGAACCCTGAGTGGGCGAATCCTGATTTTGCATCAGAAAGGCATCGGTATATTCAGCGTCAGCACCGATGATCATATTGAACTGCTGTTGCGGTGAGAAATGGTAGGAAAGCTGAATGCCTACTCCAGTCTGACCGTTTTGTTCCAGTGGATCACCAGGTAAAAAATGTTGAAGAAAATCCATTTCAGTATGGCGAACATAGGGCGTGACGATCAGTTCAGCCTCGTTTAGCCGATAAGCCATACGAGACCAGAGGCGAGCGGCACGGACATCCCTGTAGGCCTCTGGATTTGGGTTGGCACGTGCTTTAGAAGCATCCCTGTAACTATCTAAACCGCTTATATAGCCGGCAGTTTCCTGATTAAGATTAGTTGCCGTAATGCCTGTTGTAATCGACAGGGTATCAGTTTGATGACGATATTTAAGAGATAATTTTTGCTGATCGAAGCCTGACAGATCGCGGTAGCCACCGTCATGAGTTAGGCTAGTGGCCACAGACAGGTTTTCTGTTGCCGCAATGAGTTTTAAACGCTGATAGTGGTTACCGCCAAGTTCAATATCCAGCCTCTCTTGTCCACCAAAGTCTGGCGTAATAACATTAAATACGCCATGAATGGCATTGGAACCAAAGAGAACCGTACCCGGGCCCCGCAGCACTTCAATGCGCTGAGCTACTTCACTATGCGCCTCAAAAAGCTCATTGATATTACAAAAGCCGGCAGCTCGCAGGGGAATACCGTCTTCAGCCATTACAAACGCGCCGCAGGCACCGGCGCCAGTTAAAACAGGTGAGCGAATTGCTGGCAGATACTCCTGACCATTACCGCGATTTAAATTAACGCCCGCCAGCCTGGAGACTGATTCTTGTATATGACTGTGAGAGATCAGTTGAAGATCTTCGTTGTCTGTGACCGCCACAGAAGCCAACAACTGAGACTGATTTGATTCAGTGCGATTAGCAACGGTTACAACTTCTTCAATCGTTGCGGCCCCAGCTAGCACAGGCAAAAGTAAGCCTACTGCAACAAAAATATTTACTATTTTATACATGAATAAGTATGTCTTATCGTTTTTCAGAGTAATTAAAAGGGATTCAAGAAATTCAAGTTGAGCCTAGACAAAAAGAGTATAAATTAATTAGAAAATCCAAACATCGTTTTATGCCTATAAATGCGCTCAGATCCTAATTCTATACTGAGAAACTCTGCTTGATTCACTGCGTCTGTGTAAGGGGTTCTAAACAGATGCTCTGATAGGCTGCAAATGGCGACTCTAAAACATGGCCTATCCATCCATATATAATCTGTTAGTAGACCCCAAAGAGGAGGCACTCGAGAAGTTCTACTTTGATGACACATGGGTAGATTATCCCCTTTGGGAAGTTATCGAGGAGCACGCAATACCAATTGAGAAGGATGCCGGCGCACCTGGCCCTCAGAGCGAAAGGGATGAAAATAGACAAGTGAATATTGGCGGTGAAGGAGGGATTCGAACCCTCGATACGCTGTTAACGTATACTCCCTTAGCAGGGGAGCGCCTTCAGCCACTCGGCCACTTCACCTAAACCTATTAACTGGGGACATAGACTGTCGGAAAAAACGACAGTTAGTCAATCTGAGATTATAACTAAGAATCAACATCGCTGTGCAATTAAACCTCAGTTAAATATAACTTTTA
>CAXEWB010000111.1:0-11452 GCA_963999835.1 uncultured Cellvibrionales bacterium
GAGGCGCGGCGCAAAGCTGCGCAGTTAGATCAAGCAAGAGATGTCAATCTTCTTGACAGTATTAGTGTTATTCAGCAAGTTGATCCCCATGATGTCTTGAGTTTTAGTCGTCCTGGCATTCAGCATGGGGTCCTTAAAAATTTACGTCAGGGTAAATATGAAATTCAATCCATGCTCGATCTCCATCGCCATACAGTAGAGCAGGCGCGTCAGGCACTGTGGTCATTTATAGTAGATTGTCATGGGCAGGGAGTACGCTGTGCGTTGGTAACTCATGGCAAAGGAGAGGGGAGAGAACAACCAGCTCGCCTAAAAAGTTGTATCAATCACTGGTTGCGTCAGATAGATCAAGTACTTGGTTTTCACAGTGCGCAAAAGCAGCACGGAGGAGCGGGAGCTACCTATATATTGATTAAAAAAAGTTCTCAGGCACGACAGCGCACCGGCGAGCGACTCGATCGGGACGGAAGAACAAGAAAATAATCAAATACTTTAATGCTGATCTTCAATAGCGACTCTCTCGTAGACATTCAAAATGTGAGGATTCTATGAATTTAATTGCCAATGTAGGGCTGTTCAAAATTGGCTGGTTAGCCTGTGTTTACGGGGCTGCCAGTGGCTTCGCACTTGAAGGTTGTCTGCTTGCGCTCCTGATCGTGGCTTTCTCAGTTAAACAAGCCGCTAATTGGCAATCAGAATTGATTACTGTGGGTCTTATCACTCTCGTTGGTTTGCTTTGGGAATCCTTTATGGCCTCCCAGCACCTGATGATTTACGCTACTCAAAGTGCGACACAAGATGGTTTAACCCTTGCTCCCTATTGGTTGATAGTTATGTGGGCACTGTTTGCAACCACAATCAATCAGTCTATGGGTTGGTTGAAACATAAGCTTCTTATCGCTGCTGTATTAGGGGCTATTTTTGGACCTCTGGCGTTTGTTGCCGGAGAAAAATTGGGTGCCGTTGTTTTTTTAAATGAGTCTGTAACGATGACACTTTTGACTATTGGTTGGGCGATACTGATGCCTTTAGTCTGCATAATTGCCAGAAGGGTTGAGTCAAGGTATACGCTTGTTGGTGCTGTTTAGTTATAAGGTCAGGACAACTCGCTAATTACCCTATACACCGCCTTCATGAGGTTCTGTAGTTCCTCATCAGTAATTATATAAGGTGGCATCACATAGACCAGTTTGCCAAAGGGTCTTACCCAGACGCCCTGTGCTACAAACCTGCTTTGAATCGAGGCAAGATCCACTGGTTCCAACATTTCTACAACGCCTATGGCGCCCAGTGCTCGCGTTTCAGCGACATTTGCAAGCTCACTGAACGGTTCCAAAAGGCTCACAAGTTGGTTCTGAATGCCCTTGATATTATCTTGCCAATCGTAGCTTAGTAGCAAATCGATGCTAGCATTTGCTACGGAACAGGCTAGTGGATTGCCCATAAAGGTGGGTCCGTGCATAAAGCAGCCCGCTTCACCCTCACAGATACCCTGACTAACCTGTTCATTACACAGGGTGGCCGCAAGTGTCATATAACCACCCGTTAGAGCCTTGCCTATACACATAATATCTGGCGCTATATTGGCCCATTCGCAAGCAAACAACTTGCCGGTGCGACCAAAACCAGTGGCAATCTCGTCAGCAATCAATAATACATTGTATTGGTCGCATAACTGACGCACTTGTTTTAGATAATGTGGTGAGTAGAAGTGCATACCGCCCGCGCCTTGTACGATAGGTTCAAGAATAACCGCCGCTAATTGCTCGTGCTGATTTGCAATAATTGATTCAAACTCGGCGATATCGGAATTGCACCATTCTTGATAAAAGGTGGTTTGCGGCTTTGGTGCGAACAGGTTTTTTGCCATGACTTTATCAAAGATATGGTGCATGCCATTGACTGGGTCGCATACAGACATGGCTGCAAAGGTGTCTCCGTGGTAACCGCCACGCAGGGTTAAGAGTCGATTCTTATTTAAGGTCCCCTGAGAAATCCAATATTGGAAAGCCATTTTAATGGCTACTTCGACACTGACCGAGCCCGAGTCAGCGAGAAATACTTTGCTCAACCCACTGGGCGTCAAATTAACCAGCTTTTCACAAAGATCAACAGCCGGAGCATGAGTAATTCCGCCAAACATCACATGGCTCATTTTATCCAACTGTTCTGTGATGGCAGCATTAAGTTTTGCATGGTTGTAGCCATGGATTGCGCACCACCACGAAGACATACCATCTATTAGTTTTCGACCATCGGCTAGTTCTAGATAGACGCCATATGCTGAATTCACTTCATAAGCGGGAATGGGTTTGGTTGCCGAGGCATAGGGGTGCCAGACAAATTCCTGATCTTTTTGCAGTATCTGTGAGGAGGGTTGCACTGTCTTATTCAAATGTTGTAAGTCCTGTTACAGGTAAGTGGCATTGCATGGGTTGTGCAGTGTAACGAAATGACAAAAAAAATCACCCACCCTAGAACTTTATGCGTTGAGTGGTTGGTGATGAGCTGTTAAATCTCTACAATAGGCCACTTTCAAGTAGGTGATGGGTTAGTCGATGATAAATAGAAAGGATCAGCTCGAGGCCAATAAACTTCAGAAGCGTCTGCGACGCAATATGGGTAAGGCCATAGAAGATTATAATATGATAGAAGAGGGTGATCGTGTCATGGTTTGCCTTTCCGGCGGCAAAGACTCTTATGGCATGCTGCATATATTGCAGTGCCTGCAGCGAAATGCCCCCATCAGTTTTGACTTGGTAGCTGTTAATCTTGATCAAAAGCAGCCGGGCTTTCCCTCTGATGTATTACCCAATTATTTAGACACACTGGGCATTGAATACCACATTGTTGAAAAGGATACTTATAGCATTGTAACTAGCAAGGTACCTGAGGGAAAAACCTACTGTGGGCTGTGTTCACGTCTGCGTCGCGGAACACTTTACGGTTTTGCGCAAGAGATTGGTGCAACTAAGATTGCTCTAGGGCATCACCGAGATGATATTGTAGAAACCTTGTTTCTGAATATGTTTCATCAAGCCAAACTCAAGGCTATGCCACCGAAACTGCTAGCCGACGATAAGAAGAACATTATTATTCGTCCTCTGGCTTACTGCCGAGAGAGTGACTTACAGGACCTTGCAGAATTGAAGCAGTTTCCTATTATCCCCTGTAATCTTTGCGGTTCTCAGGATGGACTACAGCGCCAAGTCATCAAGACTATGTTAGTCGATTGGGAGCGCCAATATCCGGGCCGAATTGACTCTATTTTTAATGCCCTCAAGGACGTGTCTCCCTCCCAGCTTGCCGATACTGACTTATTTGATTTTACAGGGCTTAAGCTTCAGAGAAATGAGGATTTTCAGGATGAAACGCATACCTCATCGCAGATTCGCACAGTCAACCTCTAGACTCATTTGGCTCAGCATGGTCTAGTCCATAAGGTGTCAGAATGTCCCAATTACCTGCTCCCATACTGATTGCTTTCGCTTGTTATATTGTGGTGGTGTTGGGTATTGGTTTTATTGCCTACCTGCGGACAAAGACCGCCTCTGACTTCTATCTAGGTGGCAGGCGATTAACGCCCACAGTATCGGCCATTAGTGCTTCCGCGTCAGACATGAGCGCTTGGGTTTTATTGGGTCTACCCGGATATGCCTATCTGGCGGGTTTGGAGGCATTATGGATAGTCATTGGCTTGGTGATAGGAGTAGCAGCCAATTGGGTATTAATGGCAAAGCGCCTGCGAATTTACTCTCAGCAACTTAATGATGCGGTGACAATCCCTAGTTATTTGCAACAGCGATTTGCTGCGTCTAATCCCTGGCTGAGTGTAATTGCCGCTGTTAGTATTTTATTTTTTTTCTTATTTTATGTGGCATCTGGATTAATTGCTGGAGGAAAATTATTTAGTCAAGTTTTTGCCATTGATTACCAGTGGGCTGTGATTATAAGTGGCACTTTGATAATGGCTTATACCCTGTTTGGAGGCTTTTTGGCGGTCTCTTGGACGGATGTGTTTCAGGCACTTCTGATGCTGTTGGCAATATGTGTTGTGCCTCTAATCGTGTTGGTAAAGATTGAGGGTGATTTTTTTGAGCTGATTCATCTGAAAAATGCCGAATTACTTAATTTGCTTACTGATACCAAAGGTAGTGATTTAGGTTTAATTGCAATTATAAGCAGTATGGGTTGGGGTCTAGGCTATTTTGGTCAACCCCATGTGCTAGCCCGATTTAAAGCGCTTGAGAGCGCGCATTATGCTAATACTGCCGCATTAATTGGTGTATCTTGGTCATCTGTCTGTTATTTGCTTGCTGTATTGTTGGGACTTTGTGGGATAGCTTATCTGGGTGATCCCTTGGCTGATCCTGAAAAAGTATTTATGGTGTTAGTAACAGTGATTTTTCACCCCTTAATTGCGGGTATATTGCTTGCAGCCATTCTGGCTGCCATTATGAGCACAGTGGATTCACAGTTGTTAGCTTGTTCGTCCTCTCTGGCAGAAGACATTTTTCCTTTATTAAATAAAAACAGCCCAGATGCTGATCTGAGACTAAGGGTAGGGCGTTTATCAGTCGTATTTTTGTCGCTTCTAGCCATTCTTTTTGCTACAAATCCGGAAAATACTGTACTTGGCGTCGTTTCTTATGCTTGGGCTGGATTGGGTGCCTCGTTGGGGCCGGTAATATTGATTAGTTTATATTGGCGAAAAATGACAGAGACCAGCGCTCTTATGGGTATTTTAGTGGGAGGGTGTACAGTTATTTTATGGTCTAAGCTAAGCGGGAGCATTTTTGAACTTTATGCTCTTATACCTGGATTTATATTTTCGCTACTTGCTATTTTTGGCTGTGGTTTGATCAGCAAAATTAAAGCAAAAAAAGTCGCGCTCCAGCAGTTCGATAAGATGCTCAAACAGCTTTGATTTAATTCTCACTACATTTTTTCCATTACCTCAATGCCAAGTAATTCAAGACCTAACTTGAGTATTTTTGAACTGAAAGCACTGAGTTGAAGTCGACTATTGGCTATTTCCTGAGGCACATCCTCCTTGAGGATAGGGCAGTGCTCGTAAAAACTCATATATAGACTAGCCAGTTCATAGAGGTAGTTGCATAGGCTATGGGGATAGCAGTCTGCAGCAACTTGATTGATAACGTCGTTAAACTGTAATAGCTTGAGTGCCAATTGTTTTTCATGGTTACTTTCAATAGTTATGGGTGCAGAAAATTTATCCCAATCAATGTCTGCCTTACGAAAAATACTGCGTATTCTGGTGTAAGCATATTGCAAGTAGGGCGCCGTATTGCCCTCAAAAGACAGCATGGCCTCCCAGTCAAAAATATAATCATTGGTACGAGTTTTACTGAGATCAGCGTATTTAATGGCACCAATACCCACCTTACGGGCGATGGACTTTATTTCATCATCGGCGAGATCGGGATTTTTTTCTCGCACAAGTTTTTCAGCTCTTTGATGGGCTTCCTGTAAAAGATCAGCTAATTTTACCGTGCCACCACTTCGTGTTTTAAATGGACGGCCGTCTTTGCCCATCATGGTACCAAAGGGATGATGTTCTAGACTCACTCTAGCGGGTGAGAAGTTAGCTTTGCGCCCAGCAGTGAAGACTTGCTTCATATGTAGGGACTGGCGAGCATCAATAAAATATAGAATGCGATCAGCCTGTAATTTATTAACTCGATATCGCAGCGCAGCTAAATCAGAGGTTGCATAGAGGAATCCGCCACCTGATTTCTGCACAATCATTGCTGATGGCTCACCATTTTTATCTGCCAGTTCTTCAAGGAAAACAACTTTGGCTTCCTCGGAGTCAACCGCTAAGCCCTGCTTTGAAAGGTCCTCTACTACCTGTTCTAAATCGTGGTTATAGGCACTTTCGGGCTGAATATCCTCTGCTCCAAGGCTGACATTAAGCTGCCGGTAAATAGATAAATTGTGAGCAACTGAGACTTCAATAAATTGTTGCCAAAGTTTTCGACAATGAGCGTCACCAGATTGCAGTTTTACCACATAGGATCTGGCAGTATCGGCAAAATCAGTATCAGCATCAAAATGTTGCTTTGCCTGCTGGTAAAATTTCTCTAGATCGCTCAGTGCTAGTTCAGCTTGTTCTCCTTCACCCAATTGAAGCTCAAGTTCAGCGATTAACATGCCAAACTGAGTGCCCCAATCGCCCATATGATTTTGCCGAACCACTTTATGGCCTTGATACTCAAGTAATCTAGCTACAGCATCACCAATAATTGTGGATCGCAAATGGCCCACATGCATTTCCTTAGCCAAATTAGGTGAGGAGTAGTCAATTACCACTGTTTGAGGCTTTTGATCAGGTCTGTCTAAACAATTCCTCAGCGTGTTGGCAAGATAATCGTTTTTAAGGGTTATATTGATAAAGCCAGGACCTGCTACTTCTAATTTTTCAGCTATATCATCAAGTTTTACTTGATCGATAATTTGCTGTGCCAATTCTCTGGGATTGGTTTTGAGATATTTGGCCGCGGCCATTGCTCCATTAGCCTGGTAATCGCCAAATTGAGGTTTGCCGCTCAAATTTATTAGTGGCTGAAAGTCCTCTGGGACACCTCGTGTGCTCATGGCATTTTTGAAGCGATTATGAAGTGTTTCTTTTATGCTCATTAAATGTTGTATCAGTAATTAATTTATTATCAGGATGCGAATTGTAGGTATTGCGCGTGTGAAAGCAAAGACAAACTTGCAAAAAGTACATTGATTGCTATTATTCGCGCAACTGTCATATTCTATATGGCGTATTGAAGTTTTTTCACGATAGCTAACGCGGAAATCTCTATGGATTCACAACTAATTTCTCAAGGCCTGGACTTGATGCTGTATGGTATGGGTACGGTATTTGTCTTCCTTACAGTTTTGGTAGCCATCACCACTTTCATGTCATCAACTGTTGCAAAATTTGCCCAGCAGCCAATTCAGGACAACCAAAGTGAGGGTGGATCGGCTCAGGTCGAGCCACATGTTGTTCAAGTTATACAGGCAGCTATCAACAGGCATCGTGGAGTTTGAAATCTAACCAACTAAGACCTTTTTAATTTATCTTACGATTTAACCTAAAGGACGCTCAATATGCCCGCTAAAAACCCTGCTCTTGGCATCACCGAAGTCGTGTTCCGAGATGCACACCAATCTCTGTTGGCAACGCGAATGAGAATCGATGATATGTTGCCTGTCGCTGAAAAGCTTGATCAGATAGGTTACTGGTCTATGGAATCATGGGGCGGTGCAACTTTTGATGCCTGCATTCGCTACTTGGGTGAAGATCCATGGGATCGCATTCGTGAAATCAAGAGGGCCATGCCCAACACGCCGCAGCAGATGTTATTTAGAGGTCAAAATATCTTGGGTTATCGTCACTACGCTGATGATATGGTAGAGAAGTTTGTTGAGCGGGCGGCAATTAATGGTATTGATGTCTTTCGAGTTTTTGACGCGATGAATGATATGCGTAACTTAGAGACAGCCCTTCGTGCCGTGAAACAGGTGGGCAAACATGCTCAGGGAACAATTTCTTACACAGTAAGCCCAGTGCACAATATTGATCTATGGGTGGATAGAGGTCGTCAAATTGAAGATACTGGTGCAGACTCTATTTGTATTAAAGACATGGCAGGGTTGCTAACCCCCTATGTGGGTTATGAACTTGTTACAAAGTTGAAAAAGGCTGTAGCGATTCCCATACAGCTACATGCCCATGCCACCACAGGCCTATCAACCACTACCATTACAAAATGTGTTGAGGCGGGTATTGATAATGTCGATACCGCAGTTTCCTCTATGGCCATGACCTATGGCCACTCTGCAACAGAATCGGTTATTTCAATCTTTCAGGGGCACAAGCGTGATACGGGCTTGGATATTAAGAAAGTGGAGGAAGTGGCTTCTTACTTCCGAGATGTGCGCAAAAAATATGCGCAGTTTGAGGGCTCACTGCGTGGCGTTGACTCGCGAATTCTTGTGGCTCAAGTACCCGGTGGCATGCTAACCAATATGGAATCTCAATTGCGCCAGCAGGGTGCTGAAGACCGCCTTGATGAGGTTTTGCTAGAAATTCCTGGTGTCAGGGAGGACCTTGGCTATATACCTCTGGTCACACCCACTTCACAGATAGTGGGCACGCAGGCGGTACTCAATGTACTTACAGGTGAGCGCTACAAATCGATCTCTAAGGAGACCCAAGGAGTATTGCGCGGCGAATATGGCGCTACACCGGCTCCGGTTAATGCCCAGCTTCAGGCTAGAGTGCTCGATGAAGGCGAAGAGCCAATTACCTGTCGCCCTGCGGATAATTTAGCACCGGAATTGGACAGTTTGACCTCGGAGCTTGAGGGTTTGGCAGTTGAGCAAGGCTTTGAGCTGAATTCAGGGGAGGGGCAGATTGACGATGTATTAACCTATGCCTTATTCCCCCAGGTGGGATTGAAGTTTCTTGCAAACAGAAATAACCCAGATGCATTTGAGCCCGCCCCGACAGGCAAGCCTGCTCCTGCAACCAATGAAGCCGGTGAGGAAGTTTATACTGTGGAGGTTGAAGGAAAATCCTATACAGTGACTGTAAGTAACGGTGGTGACGTGAGTGGTATAGCGCCAGTTGGTGCTTCTAATGCCGCTTCCAATGCAGCCCCGACTGCAGTGCCTAAAACTGGCGGCGATCCAGTCAATGCGCCTCTGGCAGGTACTGTGGTTAAAATGCTGGTTGAGCCCGGCCAGGCTGTTAAAGAAGGTGAAAGTATTGTTGTCCTAGAGGCTATGAAAATGGAAACATCCGTCAGTGCGCCAAGAGATGGAGTCATCGTAGAGATAAAAGTACAGAGTGGCGATAACTGTGCTGTTGGTGACTCACTATTGACCCTGGCCTAGGAATAAATCAACCATGGAAAATTTATTAAGTTTATGGGCCAGTTCCGGCCTCGCTCAATTTACTCTTGGCCAAGCAGTTATGATGTTAGTCGGCCTAGGTCTGCTTTTTCTTGCCATTAATAAGGGTTTTGAGCCATTGTTATTGGTACCCATAGGGTTTGGTACCATCTTGGCGAATATTCCCGGTGCTGGGTTCGATGCGGCGCCAGTGTATGACTCTCTCGGACAGCTAGAGAGTCCGGGTGGTTTGCTCTATTACATCTACCATGCAGGCATCGAAACTGGACTATTTCCTCTAGTAATTTTTATGGGGGTGGGCGCTATGACAGACTTTGGCCCATTATTGGCCAATCCAAAGACTCTGTTGCTGGGTGCTGCAGCTCAGGTAGGCATCTTTTCTACAGTTTTAGGTGCTGTCACCCTCAGCCACTTTGGAATATTAGACTTTTCGATTCGCGATGCAGCTTCAATTGGCATTATCGGCGGAGCTGACGGGCCGACAGCAATTTTTGTAACCAGTAAATTGGCCCCCGATTTACTGGGCGCTATTGCTGTTGCCGCCTATTCTTACATGGCACTAGTGCCTATTATTCAGCCACCTATTATGAAGGCTCTGACTACGCCTGCGGAGCGTCAAATTACCATGCAGCAGTTACGACCAGTCACCCAAGCTGAGCGAATTGTTTTTCCATTAACGCTCTTGGTGCTTGTGGCTTTGCTGTTGCCAGACGCAGCCCCTCTATTGGGTATGTTCTGCTTTGGAAACTTAATGAAAGAATGTGGCGTTGTTAATCGACTAAGTGATACGACGCAAAATGCCTTGATTAATATTGTCACCATTTTTCTTGGGCTCGGTGTGGGCTCCAAAATGAGCGCGGAGAAATTCCTTAATCCAGAGACAATGGGAATCTTAGGTTTGGGTGCGATAGCATTCTGTATTGGTACGGCCTCCGGTGTCATTATGGCTAAGATAATGAATGCTGTTTCAACCAACAAAGTAAATCCATTGATTGGTGCGGCAGGGGTTTCCGCTGTACCTATGGCGGCTCGTGTCGCCAACAAAGTTGGCTTGGATGCTAATCCTCAAAATTTCCTGTTGATGCATGCTATGGGACCTAATGTTGCTGGAGTTATCGGTTCTGCGGTAGCTGCAGGAGTCATGATTAACCTAGCTAGTGGCCTGTGATGGGTCCCGTAGAGAAATCTATCAGAGAGATTCTGCAGGCTGAGTTCAGCCCTACTTTCATGGACGTAGTCAATGAAAGCTATATGCATGCAGTTCCTGAGGGATCAGAAAGCCACTTTAAGTTAGTTATAGTGGCTAATGATTTCGCTGACAAGCGTGCAGTTCAGCGCCATCAGCACGTTTATCGAGTATTGGATGATTTACTACAACAAACTGTCCATGCCTTAGCGCTGCATACCTACACCCCCAGTGAATGGGCCACGCAGGAGTCTGTGCCTAATTCACCCACTTGTCTTGGTAGTAGTAAATAAACTACTCACCTGCAGATTTTTCTCTAGTTACTGCGCCCCTAGTCATTGGCGCTTAAAGTTAACAAAGCAGTAATTCTTTACAACAGATGAAGGAAAAGCGCGGCTTTGACCGCGGTTTTTTGATGTCTTCAAATAACTAATATGTATTTTTCCGTGCGCCAGGGCTGTTCAAGTCGTCGTGTCACCACGTTGCTACCAAATTTTTTTGCGCACAGATCAACCAACTCCCAAAAGGGCGGACGTCCAGGGTCGGCAATAAGTATAGTTGCAACTTGTGCATTACGCGCTCTGCTAATTAGTTTTAATAGAGGCCCAGTCATCTCATCCCAAAAGCAGATATCTGCGCCAATTAAATAATTGTAGGCTTTAAGTTCCGTCTTTTTAAGTGATTCAAAATCCCGTTGCTGAAAATCTACTTCACAATCATTTAAATGTGCTTGCAGAGAGAAGTAGGGTGCCACTGAGTCATCTATATCCATCCCAGTCACATGACAATTAAATCTTTTAGCCATAAAAATAGCACTGAGCCCCCAGCCACAGCCAATATCCAATACTCTGGTACCCTTTGCAGGAGGATAGGTCGTGAGATAATCCATTAATACAAAACTAGAGCGCCATACCTTATTCCCATGCGCACTGTGGCCCGCTTGGACGCGTTTTATTTTCCTAACCTCAGGATGGCTAGACTTAAGCGCTTTTATACCTAAATACTCAATATGATGAGCTTTTTTCAAAAGGAAAAATCCATTGTAAAGAAAAGTAATTGACAAGGTTAAACTATTTTGAACGTATCAAAATAGTAATTCATGTGGCAAGATTGATAAAGTGATGTTTTTACAGCATTTATTGATGCGTTAGCAACACCTTAAAAAACAGTTTATATGATCGTATCGGGAAATCATCCCTCTATGACTGTGCTTTATAGCAATCGCAGTTTGCAAATTTGGATCTAGCAAATTGTCGGGTGTTTGGTGTTTTGTTAATTACTTTTCTCAGCCTAACCCTTTGGTAGGATCAACAAAATCCTGCTTACATCGGTCAC